>JBIKKL010000027.1:0-17047 GCA_044360365.1 Burkholderiales bacterium
CGAGCCGGATGCTTCGGCGGCGCCGGCGCTCGGTGGTAGGCAGTGAGCACGCGATGTTCGATTGGTTGAATCGCCTGTTGAGTCGAGATCCTAAGCGCGGCGATACCGAAGGAAAGCCCGCCATGGACAGCCCGTCCTACATGGCTGGGCTCCTGGCCCTGCAGGAAGATTTCCGGGTCGCGAAGCAGTTGTATGCGCGTGACCAGTTCGAGGCCGCTGCCGAACGTTTCGAGTCGCTTGTTGCACGAAAGCACAACTGGGCCGATGCGCATCACTGGCTTGGCATCTGTCGCTTGGGTGAAGGGCGAGCCGAGGATGCTCACGACGCCTTCGTCATGGCCTTGCATTTCGAGCCGCATTCCGTACGCTCGCGTTACGGCATTGCACTCGCGGAACAGGCGCTCGGACGAATCGATGACGCGCTGCACACGCTAGATATGCTCCTTGTTGAGCATCCTGATCATGCCGATGCGTACAATATGCGAGGCGGATTGCGGCTCGGGCGCAAGGATATCGCCGGTGCGCGTTCGGATTTCGAACTTGCGATCGCTGCGGATCCGTCGCACGTCAATGCGCACAGCAATCTCGGTGATGTGCTGTTCTGCGACCTGGGTCAGTACGAGCACGGTGCAAATCACATCGAACGAGCCCTTGAACTAGATCCGGACAATCGTGCTGCCCGATGCAACTTCGCCTTGGTGCTCGCGCATCGCGGCGATGATACGGCAGCGATTGCGATGTGCGATCGACTGCTGGTGGAAGATCCGAATCTGCACGAGGCTCGGCTGCATCGTGCACTCGTTCACCTCAAGCTCGGGCGGTTCGACTTGGCATGGGACGACTACGAGTTACGACAGCAGGTACGCTGCAGTTTCGTCCGTCGGAATCTGCCTTGGCCGCAATGGCAGGGCGAGGATCTGCGAAGCACGACGATCCTAGTTTGCGGCGAGCAAGGGCTCGGCGACGAGATCATGTATGCCTCCTGCATCGGTGAGGTGATCGTGCGAGCTCGACATACGGTGATCGAATGCTCGCCTCGATTGCATAGACTTTTTGAGCGCAGCTTTCCCGCGGCAACGGTGTTGGCTGGCGCGCAGAGCGCGTCTATGCCGGCATGGTTGCCGGACGCTCCGAATATCGATGTTCAAGTGTTTTCAGGGAGCTTGCCGCGGCATTTCCGCCGGGAATGGACCGATTTTCCGGTGCATGGAGGCTACCTTGTTCCCGATGTCGAACGCGTAAGCTACTGGAGCGAGCGGCTGGCGTTGCTCGGCGCCGGAGTGAAGGTCGGGCTCTCCTGGCGGGGCGGACATCCGTCGACGCGGGGCTCTTTGCGTTCGCTCGATCTTTCTTCGATGGCCTCGCTCCTGTCGATGTCTGGTGCGCGTTTCGTTGATTTGCAGTATGGCAATACGGTCGAGGAACGAGCCGAACTCGCGGCTCGTGGCATCGATCTGGCGTCGTGGCCGAATGCGATTGCAGATCTCGACGAGACTGCCGCCCTGATTGCAAACCTCGATGTAGTCATAACAGTCTGTACGACCGTTGTTCATCTTTCGGGTGCTCTCGGTTGCGAGGTCTGGGTGCTCGTGCCGAGCGTGCCGGAGTGGCGATATTTGGCGCAAGGAGAGCGTATGCCCTGGTACCCCGGCGTGCGACTGTTCCGCCAAGGCGAGTGCGAAGACTGGGATGCAGTCGTCTCTCGCGTAGCGACGGCCTTGCGCGATCGAATCGGCAGGGTGAGCAGCCGAGTCCTCGATTCGTAGATGGGAGGGGTCTGCTGTCGGAAGGTTTTTTTGCTTCGGCGGTCGACCCAGTCATCGCAGTCGCACATGGTTCCCATCTGCATTCGACGTCTCCCCAGCACCTCGGCACCTGCTTGGTACTTCGTCGGTATCGAGCCATCGCGGGCTTGGCCAAGCGAGAAGAGGTGACCAAAATTGTCACTTTGTGACCGTTCTGGGTAGTTCGCATGGGATGTTCAGAGCCAGTGACGGCAATGGCGCGGGCATACGTGCAAGTCCAGCATCGATAGACTCCAGGGAGCCGGATCCGCTCACCGAGGTATCAAATTCGGAATTGGCCACGATGATTGCGCTTGTTCTTCATTCACCAACCGCGTTTGAGGCCTAAAGCGCCGGATTCGATCGCCGTTAACCCGGAAGCGCAGTCAGTCTGTAGCCGCCGTTTTGGACAGCGAACGCAGTTTCCGGGGTGGCTCTGGGTGGGTGTGCCGAACGCTGTCGGAAGATGGCACGAAAGCTGCCTTTACGCTGTCTGGTGATCGACGTCTTGCAGTCGCACTAATCGACAATTGACCTGAGGAGTTGGCAAATGCTGAAACGAGTACAACGAGGCTTTACCCTGATCGAATTGATGATCGTGGTCGCGATTATCGGTATCTTGGCGGCTGTCGCATTGCCTGCCTATCAGGATTACACGATTCGCGCGAAGGTGTCTGAACTTGTGCTGGCGGCGAGCGGCTTCAAGACGACCATCTCGGAGAAGGCGAATAGCGACAACACCTTGGCCTCGGCCGGCGTTGGACTCACAATTACTACGAGTGGCAAGGTCGCCGGTGGTTCGGTGACCGATGGCGGTGTCATCACCGTCACCGGTGACGGTACGACGGTCGGCACCGCAGTTACGATCATCCTGACCCCTTCGTTCAATGCGGGCAAAATCGTGTGGGCTTGCAGCGCAGGTGGCACCACTGCGAGCTTCAAGTACGTCCCAGCGGAGTGCCGCAGCTAATTTCAGTTCGCTTGCACTTTGGTTGCCGCAAAGGCGGCAACCTGCGAAAACCCCTCGAACGAGGGGTTTTTCGTAAGTGGCCTAGGTTTTTAGATCCATCCGCTCGTCAAGCCCGCAGTCTGTACTGGGCCCTCGGTGGCATTTGGTCGGGGATCCGTAGTGCTCTACGGTCAGCTTGGACGGTATCGGGAGAATCCATGATTCGCGCAGTGCAGCGTGGCTTCACACTGATCGAACTGATGATCGTGGTCGCGATCATCGGCATCCTGGCAGCTGTTGCGCTGCCGGCCTATCAGGACTACACCATCCGTGCCAAGGTGTCGGAATTGGTCATGGAGCTCTCCGCGTTCAAAACTCAGGTTTCGGAGAAAGCGTTCACCGACATCTCGCTCGCCAGTGCAGGCCTAGGCCTCACGATATCGGTGAGTGGCAAGATCGCGGGCGGATCTGTAACGGACGCCGGCATCATCACGATCATCGGCAACAACGCGACCGTGGGTACCGCCGTGACCGTCATACTCACGCCGACCATCGTCGGCGGGCGCATCCAGTGGAGCTGTTCCACCGGCAATACGGGGGTCTACAAGTATGTGCCGGCCGAATGTCGTAAATGATCGGTCTTTCTGCTCAGTTCCATGTTTACTTCGGTCAGAACTTCGGCCCAGTCCGTCGACATCTGCCTGAACAGTCGCACGGACGGATACCAGGGCATGTCGCGTCCCTGGTTGCCGTAGCGCCATTCCGGCACACGAGGCACGAGCACCCACGCCTCTTTTCCCAGCGCCCCGGCCAGGTGTACGACCGATGTCTGTACCGAGATGACCAGGTCGAGGGCATCGACCAGCGCGGCCGTTGCATCGTAGTCGGCCGCCAGCGCTTGCGGCCAGCGGGTGAGCCGGATGTCATGCGTTCGCACAACTGCGTCGAGTTCCTCCGCGTGGTCGCCATACTGAAGGTCGATGAAATGGACGTTGGGCAGGCGTAGCAACGGCAGCCAGTCTACGAGCGGTATCGAACGCGTGGAACGCCGCGTGGAAGGGGTGCCGCCTCGCCATGAGATGCCGACCTTGAGTCCTGTGCCCAGCGCACTCAGGCGAGTCCGCCATGCATCGACCTGCAACGGATCGGCCGAGAGATAGCCGCGCCGCTCGGGGAACGCGCCCCGATGCTTGCGATACTGGAGCGGCAGGCTGCCCAGCCACGTCTTGACTCGCGGCGCGATGCGGTCGTTACGCCACGGTTCGATGCCTGTCTTCAAATGGGGAACGACGCGGATTCGAGGAAACGAGCGTTCGAAGAGTCGAACGAGCCGCGGGTCGCATTCGACGACGCAATCGTCGACCACGTTCGTCAGGTCCTCGATACAGGAAGCGAACATGATCTGGTCGCCGAGACCTTGTTCGGCGCATACGAGCAATGGACCCTCGGCAATCTTCCCGCCGCGCCATTCCGGTAAATCGGGGCTCGGTTGCGTGCGGCCGGAATCGCGCTCGCGCCATTCGTACTCGGTCCAGCCGCGATCGAAATCGCCGCCGCGCAGCAGTCCGAATCCCAGCACCCAGTGAGCTTGTGCGAGCCCGGGCGCAATGTGGAGCACTTGTTCCAGATGCGTTCTTGCATCGGCGTCGAGGCCGAGGTCGAACTCCAGGGCGGCAAGATTGGTGGTTGCCGTGACGTCCTGAGGTTCGATGGCAATTGCACGCTGGTAGCCGCGCAAAGCATCTTCGAAGCGTCCGGATTCGTGCTGGCACAGTGCTCGATTCGAGAGCGCTACGGCGAAATCGGGTTGGGTTGCGAGCGCGAGATCGTAGTGTGCAATGGCGTCGTCGAGCCGGCCTTGCATCCGTCGGATGTTGCCCATGGTGTTGTGTGCATCCGGCACTGCAGGGCGATGATCGAGCCACGGCGTCAGGATACGTTCCGCGCTTGAAACCTCGCCCTGCTGGGCGAGTACGGTCGCTAGCATCACGTCGCACGCCACGCTGTTCTCCCCGGCGCCGCGTGCGCGTTCGAGATGCAGGCGCGCATTGGCGAGAGCGCCGCGATCGAGCGCACTGCGCGCTTCGCTAAGCGGATCCAGGACGGCAGGCGACGCATCCTTGGCCTCCGGGTGAGCGGCAGGTCTGGGGACGGCGGGAGACCGTGGCGCACCACGGACGAGACTGCGGAGAAGGTTGAGCAGCATGATCGCGGCTAATCGGCGCAGTAATGCGAACGGACGAGGCTGGCGGAAGGGCCGTTACGCGGGTTCGTGATGGTCACCGACCCACACGCCCGACTTGCCGCCGCGTTTCTCCAGCAGCGCCACCTGCTCGATGCGCATGCCCCGATCGATGGCTTTGCACATGTCGTAGATCGTGAGCAGACCGATACTCGCGGCCGTCAGCGCTTCCATTTCGACGCCGGTGCGACCGATCGTCTCCACCGTTGCGATGCACTCGACCGCGTTCGCTGCGTGGTCGAGTTCGAATTCGACGCCGACCTTCGTCAAGGCGAGAGGATGGCATAGCGGGATGAGATCCGAGGTGCGTTTGGCTGCCTGAATGGCAGCAATGCGCGCGATGCCGAGTACGTCGCCCTTCTTTGCCGTCCCCGATGCGATGACGTGCAGCGTTTGCGGCAGCATGGCGATGCGCCCGCCGGCTTTTGCGATCCGGTGAGTCGGCTCTTTGCCGGCGACGTCGACCATACGCGCGGCACCCTGTTCATCGAAGTGGGTCAGTCCGTCGGCGGACATGGGGCTATCCATGTGTAAGGATTCGTTTCAAACTTGGAACCTCTTTCGAGGCGGAACTATCATAGCATCGTGCGTTTTTGGCTCCCATTACTGCTGGCGTTTCTCCTGTGTGTTCGATCGAGCGCACAGGATCTGCCCGACCTTGGCGATGTCTCGCAGGCCGTTTTCTCGCCCGTGCTCGAACGCCAGCTCGGCGAGACCATCATGCAGCAGGTGCGTGCGGATCCCGCGTATTTCGACGACCCGGTCGTCACCGACTACCTCAATCATCTCGGCAGCCGCCTGGTGTCGGTGAGCCCGGATCCGAAGCAGAAGTTCGAGTTCTTCGCGATGAAGGATACTTCGGTCAATGCGTTCGCGCTTCCGGGGGGATTCATCGGCATACACACCGGGCTGCTGCTCACCTCGCTCACCGAGTCCGAACTCGCGTCGGTACTGGCGCACGAGATCGCTCACGTCACACAACGCCATATCGCACGGATGCTCGCCGGACAGGAGCGTACGGGGCTCGCAACCCTTGCCGCGATGGCGCTCGGCCTGCTCGCTGCGCGTGCGAATTCCAATCTCGCGCAGGCGGTGATCGTCGGTTCGCAGGCGGCCGCGATACAGAGCCAGATCAATTACACGCGTGAGCACGAACGCGAAGCGGATCGCGTCGGCGTGCAAATCATGCAGCAGTCCGGCCTCGATGCGCGTGCCATGCCGACTTTCATGGAGCGCCTGCAGCGCGCCATGCGGTTGTACGAGTCAGGCGCTCCGGCCTATCTGCAGACTCACCCGGTCACGACGGAGCGCATCGCCGATCTTCAGAATCGTACCGAGGATCTGGGCTACAAGCAGGTGCCGGACAATGCCGATTTTCAGCTGGTGAGGGCGCGTGTCCGCGTGGCCGGCAGCGAGCCTCGTCAGGCGCTGGCCTTTTTCGAACAAGGGTTGAAGGAGCGTCGGTTCATCAATGAAGCAGCAACCCAGTACGGCCTGACATTGAGCCTGTCCCGGCTGAAGGACACTCCCCGAGCCAAGCGCGAGCTTGCCCTGCTCGAGCAATTGTTGCCTGCGCATCCCATGGTTGCCGCCTTGCGGGGCGAGGTGCTGGCGGCCAGCGGTGATGTCGCGGCGGCGCTTGCGCACTACGCTGCAGCCTTGAAGGTCCATCCCGGCAATCGAGCCCTGGTTTACGACTACGCAGAGCTCCTGATCCGGAACGGTCGAGCCGAGATGGCGCTCAAGGTCGTCGAAGTTCGCCAGGCCGAGTTTCCGGACGAGATTCGGCTCTACACGCTCCAGTCCCGCAGCCATGCCGCACTGGGCAATCGGCTGTTGCAGCATCGTGCCCAGGCCGAGGTGTATTTGCGCCAGGGGCACTTGGGAGCGGCCGTCGAACAGCTTCAACTCGCGGTCCGAGCGGGTGACGGCGATTTCTATCAGCTCTCCGCAACCGAGGCTCGCCTGCGCGAACTGCGCGGTCGCCTGAAAGAGGCCGAAAAGGCGCGCAAGCAGCAACAGTAGGGCGCCGGCAGTCGGCCGAGCCGGCGCTGCAAACTGCAGATATGCCGGCATGGTGGCGTGCATATCGGGCGCTGACCGGCTCGGGGGGCGTGTTATCGTGGCCTTCGATCATCATCGTGCACTGGTCACTCCATTGACTCCCAGCAAGATCGGCAAGTACGAAATCGTTCGCGAACTCGGCCGCGGGGCGACCAGCGCCGTCTATGAGGCCGTCGATCCCTTTACCGGTCGGCGTGTCGCCATCAAGTGGGTGCTGCCGGAGACGCTCAAGGATACCGAGCACGGCAAACGCTACCGCAAGCTCTTCATAACCGAGGCGTCGCTCGCGGGCAAATTGTCGCACCCGCATATCGCGACGATCCACGATGCAGTCGCGGAAGAAGACGGCAGCTATATCGTCATGGAGTACGTCGATGGCGGCACCCTGGAGCGTTTCGCCCAGCCCGACAATCTGCTGCCAGTGCAGCAGGTGCTCGAGATCGTGTTCAAGTGCTGCAAGGCTCTGGACTACGCAGCCAAGCAGGGCGTCATCCACCGCGACATCAAGCCGGCAAACATCCTGCTCACGACGGACAATCAGATCAAGATTACCGACTTCGGTGCGGCGCTGACGACCTCGGCACAGACGACACAGGTGAGCGGCGTCGGTTCGCCGGCCTACATGTCGCCCCAGCAGGTCCGCGAGACCTCGCTCAATCACCAGACCGACATCTACTCGCTGGGCGTCGTGTTGTATCAGCTGCTCACGGGCCGGTTGCCGTTTCAGGCGGGCAACAATTACAGCCTCATTTATCACGTCGTGAATTCCGAACCGCCGCCCCCATCACGGCATCGCCCGGAGGTCACGCCCGACATCGATGCCATCGTGATCCGGGCGATGCAGAAGACGCTTGAAGCGCGGTATCAGTCCTGGGAGGCATTTTCATTCGATCTTGCCAGTGCTTTCGGGACGCTCGCCAATCGCGTGGAAGTCATCCCCGACAGCGAGAAGTTCAATTCCCTGCGAGAGCTCGAGTTCTTCCGTCCGTTCACCGATGTCGAGCTCTGGGAAGTTCTTCGGATCACACAATGGCATCGGCATCCGCGAGATACCGTGCTCATACGCGAAGGCGAAGTGGGCAAGTCGTTCTATGTTTTGGCGGGCGGCGAGGTGAAGGTCACCAAGCAGGAGAAGCTGCTAAACGTACTGCGCAAGGGCGCATGTTTCGGCGAGATGGCGCACCTCACCCGCAATGCCTTCGTACGGACGGCCAGCGTCACGGCAATGAATCAGGTGACGGTCATCGAGATTCAGTCGGAGCGGCTGATGCAGGCGTCCGAAAACTGTCGGCATCAATTCAACGGCGCCTTTCTCACGATGCTCGTCGACCGGCTGAGCCTTGCCAATACGCGCCTGAGCCAGCTGCTTGCCGATCGCAAGATCACCACTGCCTGACGCAATCGGATCCGGCCGAAGTTCTTGCGGCGACACTCTCGTATCGATGGGGGTTTGCTAGAATCACCTAGGCCCTGGCGCCTGTCTGACCGAACGTTCGTACGATGTGCCGGGCGCCTGCGCCGCAAGGAGGCGAGGATGATCGAACACGATAAAGAACTCGACGCACGGGGTCTCAACTGCCCCTTGCCCATACTTAGAACAAAGAAGTCGCTGGCGGACATGGCGTCCGGTCAGATTCTCAAGATACTGGCGACCGATTCGGGCGCGGTGAAAGACTTTCAGGCGTTCTCCAAGCAGACGGGGAACGAGCTGCTTGAGCATGGCGAGGCCGAGGGCGTGCTTACGTTATACATGCGCAAGAAGTGACCGCATGGCATGGGTCATGACACGCGTGCGATCCGTCGCATCGGGGCGGTAGCGTTGCGTTGCGCGTTGCAGTTCAGTTCTTGATGATGCCCAGGCGAACGTAGTGTTCGCGCATGTGCGCGCGCAATACGGGCATCTTCGAGCCGTAGACCAGGCCGGCTCCCACACACAGTGCGCCGAAAAGCGTGAGCGTGAGCGGAGCCCCCAGCAAATCTGCCACGATTCCGGCCGCCAAACTGCCCATGGGCATCATGCCCAGGAATGACATGGTGTACAGGCTCATGACGCGGCCGCGCTTTTCGTCGTCGACGATGACCTGAAGGACCGTGCTCGTTCCCGTGATCACGGCCAGCATGCCGGCTCCGATCAGCGGCATCAACAGCATGCCGAGCCAGAACCATCGCGTGACCGAGAAGGCAGTCAGTCCCAGGCCGGCTGTCAGGGTTGCGAAGAAGATGATGCGGGCGAGACCGCGAACGTCCTTGCGTGCCGCGAGCGCGACGACCGAAACGGCTCCCCCGAGGCCCGCGGCCCCCATGAGCCAGCCTAGCGTTTGAGCGCCGCCGTGAAAAACCTCGGCCGCAAAGATGGGCATCAGACTCTGGTAGGGCGCGACCAGGAAGCTCGCCGCGGCCAGCGTCGGCAACAATATGCGTACCGGGACAGTCTGCCACGCGTAGCGCACACCTTCGGCAAACGCGGATCCCATCCGCTTCGGCTTGGACGCCTGCGCACGTTCAGGCAACTGCATCACGACAACGGCCGCGATCACGGCCAGCTTGGCTATGGCATTGACCAGAAAACAAGCGGCTTCCGACCACGCGGCCAGGATCAGACCGGCGATCGTCGGCCCGATAAGCCGCCCCGACTGCTGCATGAAGGCTCCGAAGGCGACTGCGCTCGGCAGATCCTCGCGGGCAGGAACGAGTTCCGGCAGCAATGTTTGCCGAAGCGGCGTATCGGCGGCCTGGATCATTCCGATGACTGCGGCAAGTGCGATCACGTGCCAGGCGTTGAGCATGTCGGCAAAAGCCAGTCCGGCCATGATCAGTGCATGGACACCCGCGAGCGATTGCGTCAAGACCAACAGCTTCCGGCGGTTGAACCGGTCCGCCAGCAGGCCGCCCAGCGGCGAGAAGAAAAAAATCGGCGCCATGGAGGCAAAGCCGGTCAGACCGAGGAGGAACGCCGAGCCGGAGAGTCGGTAGACCATCCAGCTCATCGCCATCGTGTGGATCCAGGTCCCGACGAGGGAGATGCTCTGACCAGCGAAAAAAAGCCTGAAGTTCGGATGCTTGAAGGCGCGCAGCGAGTGTTTCATGCAGCGCGTACCGTCTGCGGCATCGGAACGTGCATTAGCCGAGTCGGTCGAGTTGCGACTGCAGCTTCTCGACCGTTGCCCGGAAATTATCGAGCCGTTCGCGCTCCTGGGCGACGACCTTTTCCGGGGCCCGCTCGACGAAGTTCTTGTTGTTGAGTTTGCCCTCGGCCTTGGTGATCTCACCGCGCAGACGCTGGATCTCCTTCGTCAGACGCTCGCGCTCGGCGGCGACATCGATTTCGATCTTGAGCATCAGTCGGTAGTCGCCCACGATTTCCACGGGAGCGTCGACAGACGGCAGTTCCTCGACACGCGTGACGTCGGAGAGCCGCGCGAGCGCCTGGAGGTAGGGTGCGAACATCGCGATGCGTTCGGGATCGCCGCTGACGAGGAGCGGGATCCGCTTGCCGGGGCTGATGCCCATTTCTGCACTCAACTTGCGGCAGGCGTTGACCATGGCCTTGAGATCCACGATGCGTGCTTCGGCCGGCTCGTCGCGCATGCCCGCCTGAGGTTGCGGATAGGGTTTGAGCATGATGGTCTCGCCCGAGGTGCCGGCCAAGGGCGCGACTTGCTGCCACAACGCTTCGGTGATGAAGGGAATGACCGGATGCGCGAGTCGAAGCACGGTCTCGAGAACGCGTACGAGCGTGCGTCGCGTCGCGCGCTGTTCGGCTTCGTTGCCGTTTTGCATCTGAACCTTGGCGAGCTCGACGTACCAGTCGCAGTACTCGTCCCATACGAATTCATAGATTGCGCGCGACACCATGTCGAAACGGTAGTCGCGAAAGCCGGCGAGCACGTCGCTTTGCGTCTGCTGCAGACGGCTGATGATCCAGCGGTCGGCGTCCGACAGCGCGATCGTTGCCGTGTCGTCCAGGCCGCAATCCTTGCCCTGCACGTTCATCAGTACGAAACGCGCGGCATTCCAGAGCTTGTTGCAGAAGTTGCGGTATCCGTCGCACCGGTTCAGATCGAACTTGATATCGCGCCCGTGACTCGCGAGACTCGCAAACGTGAAGCGGATGGCATCGGTGCCGAATGCCGGAATGCCTTCGGGAAACTGCTTGCGCGTCGCAGTTTCGATGCGAGGTGCATCCTTCGGGTTCATCAGGCCGACGGTGCGCTTGGCGACGAGGGCATCGAGTTCGATGCCGTCGATGAGATCGAGCGGATCGATGATGTTGCCCTTGGACTTGCTCATTTTCTGCCCTTCGGCGTCGCGCACCAGGCCCGTGACGTAGACTTCGCGGAAAGGCACCTTGCCCGTGAAGTGCAGCGTCATCATGACCATCCGCGCGACCCAGAAGAAGATGATGTCGAACCCGGTGACGAGCACGCTCGACGGCAGGTAAAGGCGCAGTGCGCTGTTGTCTTGAGGCCAATCCAGCGTGGAGAATGGCCACAGCGCCGAGGAGAACCAGGTGTCCAGTACGTCCTCGTCCTGGCGCAGCAGCAGGTGCGGATGGGTGCGCGCGAGATCGCTGCGCATGTCGTCGGGCAGAGCGCCTTTGGTCCCGAGTACGGCGAGCAAGGTGGCAAGGGCCTTGAGGCGCTCGGCGTCCGTGGACCCTTCACCCGATTTTTCCACTCGCTCGTGGAACTCGAGGTAGGCGCCGACTTCGTCGCGCGCAACGAGGACTTCCCCCGACTGCGTGTACCAGGCGGGAATACGGTGCCCCCACCACAGTTGGCGGGAGATGCACCAGTCCTGAATGTTGTTCAGCCACTGGTTGTAGACCGTGGTCCAGTTTTCGGGGACGAACTTCACGTCGCCACTGGCGACGACATCGAGCGCCGCCTGGGCGATCGACTTTCCGCTCGGACCCGGTTCGGACATCGCCACGAACCATTGATCTGTAAGCAACGGCTCGATGACCGCATTCGTGCGATCACCGCGCGGAACCATCAGCTTGTGCGGCTTCACTTCGGCGAGCAATCCGTCGCGTTCGAGATCGGCAACGATTTGCGTGCGGGCCGCGAAGCGATCCATGCCGCGATACTTCTCGGGTGCAGTATCGTTCATCCGCGCATCGAGTGTCATGACGTTGACAGGCTCGAGCGCGTGGCGCTGACCCACCTGATAGTCGTTGAAGTCGTGGGCCGGCGTGATCTTCACGCAGCCGGTCCCGAATGCGGGATCGACGTAGGGATCGGCGATGATCGGAATGGTGCGCCCGGTGAGCGGCAGCACGAGCCGGCGGCCGACGAGATGGCGATAGCGCTCGTCCTCGGGGTGCACGGCGACTGCAACGTCGCCGAGCATGGTTTCGGGGCGCGTCGTTGCCACCACGATGTCGCTGCTGCCGTCTTCGAGCGGATAGCGGATGTGCCAGAGGCTGCCATCTTCCTCTTCCGACACGACCTCCAGATCCGAGACCGCGGTCTGCAGCACCGGATCCCAGTTGACGAGACGCTTGCCGCGGTAGATGAGCCCTTGCTCGTAGAGGCGGACGAATGCCTCGGTGACGGTGACCGACAGGCCTTCGTCCATCGTGAAACGCTCGCGCTCCCAGTCGCACGAGGCACCGAGTCGACGCATCTGGCGCGTGATGGTCGATCCGGACTCGCCCTTCCACTGCCATACGCGTTCGACGAACTTCTCTCGCCCCAAGGTGCGACGGTCGATGCCCTGCATGTCGAGTTGACGCTCGACGACGATTTGCGTCGCGATGCCGGCGTGGTCGGTGCCCGGCTGCCAGAGCGTGTTCATGCCGAGCATGCGGTGATATCGGATGAGCGCATCCATCAGCGTATGCTGGAAGGCATGGCCCATGTGCAGCGTGCCGGTGACGTTCGGCGGCGGGAGAAGGATGCAGTAGCTGTCTTTGCCCGGCGCGTCCCCTGCGCGGAAATGACCGGCGGACTCCCACCGCTCGTACCAGGTGCGCTCGATGCTGTGGGGTTCGAAGCTCTTTGCGAGTTCCATGGCGGCGGTCGACGGAGAAAAGGGCGCGATTATACGGGATGCTTCTTCAGGCACTGTCTCCGGAGCTACGAGTGCCTTGGGCGTTGCGGGGTGGGCGAGCGCGTCGCGCACGGCTGTGGTGATGGCCGCGGCCAATCGACCTTCGAGTTCTTGCGCCAGTTTCTGAATCGCTGCGTCCATCGCCCCGCCGAGCGCCGGGGCGAAGCGCGACTCGATGACATTGGAGATCTGTTCATCCAGGCCCGACTTCAACTTGAGATACACCTGATGCTCCAGGTTCTGGGACTGGACGCGCGTGATCACGGCAGGGGCATCCCCCGTCTCACCCGAAGGGGATAGCGAAGGCGTGACGACGTCGGTGGTTTCGGAAGTCGCGGGTGCGTGCGTATCGCTTTCGCGATCGAACAACGGTTGCGCAGGCAGGACGACATCGGTCAGCACGGGGATGTCGGCGTCGTCTTCGTCCGACGCGGGGGGCGGCGAGTCCTGCTGCAGGAGCGTCGGTGCCGGAGCATCGGCCGGTTCTCGGGGGTGATCAGGGTCTGTTGCGGCGTTCACCGGGTTGGGCACTTCATGGGGCGGGACGGACGTTTCATCGCTGGGCGTCCCAAGGGGGCCGTTCGATGGATTGCGGTGCTTGCCGAGCAAGGCGTCGACCTTTCGTATCAGGTCCTGGTTGTGGAGGTCGTCCTGGCTCATCGGGCCGCGGCGTTGTGATGGGGGCGGATCGCTGCGCAGACCATGTCAGGTCGTCGTGCCGAGCGCTTTGGCCATATCGTGCGTGCGCAATTCGTAGCCGCGGTCGCGATAGTGGCGAAAGCGGTCCCGGGCCTCCCGCTTGTCGTCGTCATCACTCCCGCTTACGACCTCGATCATGCGTTTGAAGCGGCTGAAAAACGGCGGCACCTCCCGGCGCAGATTGATGAGGACGTCATCGTGGGGAAATGGTCCGGACGCGTGGTCCAGAATGATCGGCGTGCGCGGCGCAAGGGGATCCGATCCCATGCAATGCGGCGCGAACCCGGTCGACGGGACGGTCCACAACAGGCGCGACAGTTTCTGGCTCGCCGACTGATCCGGCAGCCAGATGATCAGCCGTGCCTGGTTCGACAGTGCCTTCAGGCAGAGCTTGCGTGTGAAATCCAGTTTGTCGTCGACCTGAGTGTAGAAATCGATCTGGGTCATGGCACGAACATTCTCGAACAGGACACTACGCCTCGGCCTGGTCGTTCGAACGGTCGATGAGGAACTGGGACAACAAAGGTACCGGTCGTCCCGTTGCGCCCTTTTTCCGACCGGAGCGCCATGCGACGCCCGCGATGTCGAGGTGAGCCCAGCGATAGTTCTTCGCGAAGCGGGACAGGAAGCACGCGGCAGTGATACTGCCGGCGGGGCGCCCGCCGATGTTAGCCATATCGGCGAAGTTGCTGCGCAGCTGTTCCTGGTAGTCATCCCAGAGAGGCATGTGCCAGGCGCGATCGTAGGCGATGTCCCCGGCCGAAAGCACCTCGCGGGCGAGGGCATCGTCGTTGGCAAACAAGCCGGCTGCGACATGACCGAGCGCGATGACGCAGGCACCCGTGAGGGTGGCGATGTCGATCACGGCCGCCGGGTTGTAGCGTTCGGCATAGGTCATCGCGTCGCAGAGAATCAGGCGCCCTTCGGCATCGGTATTCAGAATCTCCACGCTCTGTCCGGACATGGTTTTCACAATATCGCCCGGCCGCGTGGCCTGGCCGCTCGGCATGTTCTCGGTCGATGGAACGAGGGCGACGACGTTGATCGGCAGGCGCATTTCCGCCACCGCCTGCATCGTGCCGAGCACGGAGGCTGCACCGCACATGTCGAACTTCATCTCGTCCATTTCGGCGGCCGGTTTCAGCGAGATGCCGCCGGTGTCGAACGTGATGCCTTTGCCGATGAGCACCACGGGAGGCGATTCTGCCGCTGCGCCCTGGTACTTCATGATGATCAGCTTGGGGGGCTGTACCGATCCGCGGGCTACGGCGAGCAGCGAGTTCATGCCGAGCTTTTCCATGTCGGCCGCTTCGAGGACTTCGCAGTGCATGCCCTGCGTCTTGGCGATCTCTTCGGCTCGTTGGGCGAGGTAGGTCGGCGTGCAGATGTTCGGCGGCAGGTTGCCGAGATCCTTGGCGACCGCGGTGCCCCGCGCGATGGCTTGAGCCCGGCTAAGCGCGAGTTCCCCCGCGGTGAGTTCGGAGCGTCGGTTGACGGTCAGCGTGAGCTTGCGCAGCGGTCGGCGTACTTCGCTTTGCTTGCTCTTCAGTTGGTCGAAACGATAGAGCGCTTCCGCAGCAACCATGGCGGCCTGGCTGACCTTCCAATCCATCGTGCGCCGGCGCACGGGCAACTCGGTGAGGAATACGACGGCTTCCATCGCACCCGTTTCATTCAACGTCCGAATGGCGGCGCGACAGGCATCGCGGTATTCCTTGTCTCGGAATTCGCGCTCGCGGCCCAAGCCGACCAGCAGGACCCGATCACAAAGCAGATTCGGGATGCTGTGCAGCAGCAGGGTGGCGCCGAGCTTGCCCTCCATATCCCCGCGGCGCAGGATGTCGGAGAGTTGGCCGTTGGCCGCGCGATCGATAGATTCGGCGGCTGCCGAAAGCTTGCGCGGTTCGAAGATTCCCACGACGACGCAGGCGGTGCGCTGCTTTTCGGGGGCACCGCTTTTTATGCTAAATTCCACAAAGCTCTCCTGCGGGGACAGATGCGCTGATGCGCTCGGAGGTATTGCGGCGCTCCGGCGATACTACTCGGGAGGGTGACACGAACTTTCGCGCTTTCCCCGTGAGGGCGGCGATTCCCCCGCCGGTATTTTGCTGAATTATCGGAGCATTCAAAGCGGCAAGTCAAAAGGCGTACGGCAATGATCTTTCACCGGACGCTGCTGCGCGAGTTCGCTTCGTCGGCGCTCGGCGTATTTCTGGTGCTGGTGGCGATTACGCTCACCACCCAATTCATCCGCTATCTGGGTCAGGCGGCCTCGGGCACGTTGGCCGTCGATGCCGTGCTCGCGATGCTGGGCTTCAGCGCGCTCGGCTATTTTCCGGTGCTGCTTTCGCTCACGCTGTTTATCGCGATCCTGATGCCGCTGACCCGCAGCTACCGCGATTCCGAAATGATCGTCTGGTTCAGTTCGGGCATGAGCCTGACCGCTTGGGTGCGGCCGGTGCTCGTGTTTGCCGCACCGCTGGTGCTCACGATTGCCCTGTTGTCGATTTTCCTGTCGCCGTGGTCGGTTCGGCTGGCCGAGGAATATCGCGTTCAGCTCAATGCCCGCGATGACGTGTCGGGCGTCGCTCCGGGCGTGTTTCGCGAATCGCGACATTCGGAGCGCGTCTTCTTCGTCGAGAACCTCCAGGAAGGCTCGAATCTCGTCGGCAACGTGTTCGTGCGTTCGATTCAGCAAAATCGCGAGGGCGTGATGGTGGCTCGCCGCGGCTTTCAGGAGGTGGCCCCGAACGGCGATCGGTTTCTCGTGCTGCTCGATGGCAATCGGTACGAGGGAACGCCGGGCTCGCCGGAGTTCCGAATCACTCGTTTCGAGCGCTACGCCATGCGGATCGAAGCGTACGAAGCCAAGCGCGGGCTTCCTACGGTGAAATCGCTCGATACCGACGATCTCATGAGGCTCAATTCGCGACCGGCGCACGGCGAACTGTCGTGGCGATTCGGCTTGCCGATCTCGGCGCTCATCCTGGCATTGCTTGCGATACCGCTCGCTTTCGTCAATCCGCGCGGCGGTCGCTCCATGAATCTCGTGATGGCTCTGCTGGTCTACGTGGTCTACAGCAATTGCATGAGCATGGTGCAAGCGTGGGTCGTACAGGGACGGATCGGTCTCGCGGCCGGCATGTTCGGATTGCATGCGCTCATGCTCGGCCTGCTGAGCCTGTTGTTCGTCAGACGTATCGCCGTTTTTTCGCTTCGGCGCGGTTTCCGATGAGCTTGTTGCGGCGCTACCTG
>JBIKKL010000388.1:0-5037 GCA_044360365.1 Burkholderiales bacterium
CACCCATGCTTTGCAGCATCATGCTCAAGCACGAGCACGAGCATGGTGCGCTGTTCAACTGGTCGGAGCGCATGTTCGATGCCGTGCGAGACGGCTACGTGAGCAGTCTGCGGTTCGTGCTCCGGTGGCAGGGCGTCGTGCTGCTGTTCTCCCTAGGCGTGCTTGCGGCAATGGGGTGGCTCTATCAAGAGGTGTCGAAGGGCTTCATTCCTCGGCAGGATACGGGCGTCATCTTCGCCAATACGCGTGCTCGCGAAGGGGTCACGTTCGAAGACATGATGCGTCATCAGCAGGCGGTCGCGGCTGCCATCGAAAAAAATCCCAACGTCGAAGCGGTGATGTCGACGGCCGGGCAGGGCGTCGGTGGAGTTTTCGGCGACAACGTCGGCCGATTGATCATTCGTCTGAAGTCGCGCAGCGAGCGCACGGCAACCGCCGACGAAATCATCCAGCAGATCCGTCGAGACACCGCACGACTCCAGGGCGTGCGCGTTTTCCTGTCGAACCCACCTGCGATTCGTATCGGTGGCTCGCTATCCACGAGTGACTATCAGTTTGTGGTTACCGGTCCGGATCTGCACGGGTTGTATCGGCCGGCACAAGAACTCGAGTCGCGCCTGAAGACTATGTCGCAGTTGACGGACGTTGCAACGAACCTGGAGTTGCGCAATCCGGAGATCCAGGTGCGTATTCAGCGCGAACGCGCAGCGGCGTTGGGAATTACATCGCAGCAGGTCGAGCTCGCCCTGTTTAATGCCTTCGGGGGGCGTTCCGTCAGCACGCTTTACGGCACCTCGGATCAGTACGACGTCCGACTCGAGATCGATCGCAAGTACCAGTCGGACATCAACGCGATGGAGAACATCTTTATCCAGGGGCCGGGCGGGGCGATGGTGCCGCTGTCCGTCGTGGCCGAGGTTAAGAGCGGCGTGGGGCCGGTTTCCGTGGCTCACATCGGGCAGCTTCCTGCCGTGATTCTATCTTTCAATCTCGCGCCGGGCGTTTCCATCGGGGAGGCTGTCACTGCAGTCCAGGAGGCCGCCGCAGAGGTGTTGCCCGCTGGGGTGTCGTCGGTGTTGACTGGTAGCGCCAAGGCGTTCGAGGAAGCCTTCAGAACGCTGCCCATGCTGCTGCTCGTCACCGTGGTGTTGATTTACATGATTCTGGCGATTCTCTACGAGCACTACGGACATCCGTTCACGATTCTCACGGCCCTACCGTTCGCCGGCTTCGGCGCATTGGCAACGTTGCTGTTCTTCAACGAGGAGCTCAACATATTCAGCTTCGTCGGCATCATTTTGCTGATTGGTCTGGTGAAGAAGAACGGCATCATGATGATCGATTTCGCATTGCAGTATCAGCGCGAGCAAGGCGCGAAGCCTATCGATGCGATCGTCGAGGCGTGTCGCGTCCGTTTCCGCCCGATCATGATGACCACGATGGCGGCCATCTTCGGCACATTGCCGATCGCGTTGGGCTATGGCGCGGGCGCAGAGACCCGTCGTCCGCTCGGTATTGCCGTGGTCGGGGGGCTCGTGTTTTCGCAGTTCCTGACGCTTTACGTGACGCCGGTGTTCTATGCGGCGCTCGAGCGTATGGTGGTTTACTTCAAGAATCGCAAGCAGCCGAGGCCGGAGGACAGTGTCGGCACCAGCGTTTAGCGTGCACCGACAGAAGACCGCTGAACAAAGGTTTCGAAGACGCGCCCTCGCAGGATGTCAAGCAGTGGTTTCGGTGAATGGCGCTGCAGTTCGACGCAAATAATGCGACTCCTCGTTGACCTCGAACGGAGCAATTGCTAGTATCGCTGTTCTTGAGGCGCGGGGTGGAGCAGTCCGGTAGCTCGTCGGGCTCATAACCCGAAGGTCACAGGTTCAAATCCTGTCCCCGCTACCACGCCGGATCGCGGTCAAAATTCTCGACCACTCTTTCGATCCGTAACCGCCCAGGATCTTGGCGTCTACACTTCGAAGTCGATCTCCGCATTCGCGGTTGATCGTGTCCGTGCTTCCCGCCATCGACCTCATATCGCGATCTCAACAGCAAGGTCAGCGCTTCCGTGCCTTAGTCGCTCGGGTGACACATGTCACCTGAACTTCGTTCGGTGGACGTCAGTTGATCTGCAACTTGAGATCCTTGACCATCCGGCGCCAGCGCTCGATATCGTTGCGCACGATCGTGTTGAATTCCTCGGGTGTCATTGCAAGGATTGGCTGAGCACCCTCGGCCGCCAGGCGAGTCTTGATTTCGTCAGTTGCCAGGATCGCGCGCACTTCGCCGTTGATCTTGACGATCACGGATCGTGGCGTTGCGCCCGGGGCGAACAGCCCCCACCACTGGCGGGCCTCGTAATCGGGTACCCCGGCTTCTGCGACCGTCGGCAGCTCCGGGACGAAGGGCGATCGCTTGGCGCTGGTCACGGCCAGCGCGCGCAGTCGTCCGGCCTTGACCTGCGGCATGACCGACGGCAGGCTCAGGACAAGCACGGAAAGATGTCCGCCAACCGCCGCCATGACCGATGGTGCTGCGCTCTTGTAAGGGATCTGCGTCATCCGAATTCCCACTTTCGCCGAGAACATCTCGGTGATGAGATGCGAAATCGTACCGGTGGATGCACCGTAGTAGAGGTCGCCGGGCTTCGCCTTGGCAAGCGCGATCAGGTCCTTGATCGACTTGACCGGCAGCGACGGGTGAACGACGACCATGAAGGCGCCATCGCCGATCATGGTGATCCCCGTCAGGTCCTTGAGCGGATCGAACGGCAGCCGAGGTTGAGTCGCTGCACTCGTCGTATAGGTGATCGTCGGCAGGAGTAGCGTATGACCGTCGGGCGCAGACTTCGCCACTGCATCGGCGCCGATCATCTGACTGGCACCGGCCCGGTTCTCCACGACTACGGGCTGGCCGAGCCTTTCGTGCAACTTGCCGCCCAGCAGCCGCGCGAGGACGTCCGGCGAACCGCCAGCGGCTGCTGGCACGATGACGCGAATGGTCTTCGACGGAAATTCCTGCGCTTGCACGGGCGCGATGACTATTGTTACGAGCAAAGGGATGACGGCTCGTACGAACATGGACAGGGTTCCTCCGGATTGTTGCGGCTTGCCTGTGCCGCCTTGATCAGCTTCGTCGGCCGAGCCTAGGGAGGTTCGGCGAACGGGTTGTTACTTGCGAGGTATGGCCGACTTATATCGACTGTGGCGTCGCACATCAATCGCTTGCTTGGAGCGCGCGTCTTGTGCGCCGCATCGGTGGAAAGTCGGGCAGTGACTTCCTGCAGTGTTTTTCATTCGCACAGGCTGAAAAAAACTCAAAAGAATGCGTGAACTAGTTTGCTGTTCTATGCGTGATTGCCTTGACGGGAAAGGCTATCGGATCGACGATCCAGGCGGGGGCTTCCGCCTGCATTTGCAGTAAGTTGCAGGTTCGGTCCCGAACTCGCAGGGGATCGAATAATGAGAAGAACACGGGGCCACCGTAGCCGCATCGAGCACGTTGGTGGCATTTGTCGTATCGCAAGTGCAACAAGAATGCAGGCAACGCAAGTAACCGCTGTTGCCAGGCAGTTCGTGCAGATCCCAACGATGTCCTCTGCAGATCGATACGCCGCGCGACGCCCATATGCGCTGGCGCACGGCCCCCACCGTACACGCACTTTCCCCATCGCTCGCCGCGCATGAGGTCCTTCGTATGAATTCATCCGTTTCGGCCATCAAGCGTTTGGTCCAACGCTGGTTGCCTCGTCCGCGCAAGGCTCCTCTCCACCTGGTTCGTCCCTACTGGCGCAAGAAGGCCATCGTCGAGGCCCTCGAACAACGAATGCTTCTTTCCGCAGACGGCCTGATAGACCGTCAGGTGCTCGATGCAGCCGAATTTGCGGTCAGCGGCGTGATCGCTTCGGTTGCCGAATCACCGATTCGGGTCGAAGGCCTCGCAGGCACTTCGGCCTCGCAGGCCGCAGCATCTGTTGCGGCTGGCCCCTCGTTTGTGGCCCTGGTGGGTACGAACAGCTTCTCGGTGGATCCAATCTTCCTCGACGGTCGGCAAGGCGCCGGGAGCGGAACGATCCGAGTCACCGAGGGTACGCAGGATTCGCATGCCGGCATCGAGTTTGCGGGCGGGTTCATCGCAGATACCCAGACGCTGCGCGGTTCCGGAACCGTCGAGGGCGATTTGACGGTGGGCGGCGTACTGAGTCCTGGAAATTCCCCCGGCATCGTTTCGATCGTGGGCGATCTCATCATCGACGGACTGGACCCTACGATCGTCGACGATGATTACCCCGCTGCAGGCACCGATACCGTGGGCTCACTGGTGATCGAGTTGGGCGGGCGCACGGCTGGTCCCGGCGGCAGCGGCAATGCCGACGATGGCTACGACCAGGTTCGCGTCACGGGCGACGTCGCATTGGGTGGTCGGCTGGACATCGATCTCATCAACGGGTTTGCACCGGTGGTGGGTGACATCTTCGACATCATCGTGCTCGATGCCGCGCCGGGGAACCACGGCACGATCCATGGCGGCTTCGACGAGGTAGCCGGTGCTTCCGGGTTCGGCGACGGTTCGCTCTACTTCGACAGTGTGCATCTCGCCGACCGCGTTCGCCTGGAGGCGAAGGCGGTTTCGGACAACGCAGTGACTGAGAACGGCGACTTCGGCACGGAGCCGGGTTTCACTGCGTTTGCTGCGCTGACCAGCACGGTGCCAGCCGATCATCTGCTGTTCGGTGATCCGTTCGATGCGCCTGCGGGCGGTCCAGTGCCGAGCAACCCATCGACGGCATACCAGGGCGTCAACGACCTTCGTATCGATCGCGATGCCTACTACATCTCCTACAGCAAAGATCGGGTCACGTTGAATTGGGCCGCCTGGCAGCTCAACGACGACGAGTGGATGGGCAACAAGGCGCGCAACAACAACTACACGGAGGATACGCAGTTTCTGCCACCGGATTGGAACATGGATCCGGGGGACACGTATGCGGGCACGCAATACGATCTGGGTCATATCGTCAACGCCGAAGACCGTTCGCGGCTCGTA
>JBIKKL010000389.1:0-5032 GCA_044360365.1 Burkholderiales bacterium
CCCGGATATCGTGCTGGTGTGGAACGTGATGGGGCCGACCTCCGCATGGCCGAAGCTCACGCTCTTCCTCGACAGCGGCAAGACCTATCGAGCGCTCACGGCCGATCTCACGGGGCAGGTGGAGAAGCTCGACGTCAAGGGGTCGAGCATACTCGTCACGACACTCATGCTCGGGCCGAAGGATCCGCGATGCTGTCCGACGGTGAAGCGCCAGATATCGATGAGCTGGCAGGGTGGCAAGCTGGTCCAGATGAAATGAAGCGCCGTCGCGTGCCGAAGGTCTGGCGGGCGATGCATCGAGGAGCGGCTCCGCATCATGTCGCTGCGGCGTGAACGCGCACTGCTGAAGCTGCGCAAGCTGCGCTCTGATATCCAGCGCAGCGGGTTGCCCTCGGCGATCAATGTCTATCACGTCGCAGCGGTGACCGCCGCGCTGGTCGAGCGGATGACCGACCGCAGCGACTCTGCCCGGGCGAGCGCCGCCGCCGAGTATCTCTTTCGCCTGGCCAGCCCTTCGTTTCGTGCCACTGGCATCGAAGCCAGGCTCGAGTGCAAGCGCGGTTGCGACTATTGCTGCCGCGGTTACGTATCTGCAACCGCCCCTCAGATCTTCGCTGCAGCCCGGGCGATACGCGCGCAGACGCTGACCTACGAGGCGGCCGCTGCCCGGGTGGCGGCCGCTGCCGACAAGGTACGAAACGTCGATTGGCAGACGCGATGCCGCATGCATGAACCTTGTCCCATGCTGGTCGAGAGTGCTTGCAGCATCTACGCATCGCGGCCGCTTGCGTGTCGCGGCTTCGTATCGTTTTCAGTTGCGGCTTGCCGACAAGCCTTCGACGACGTCGCCGAAGCTGTGATGGTGCCCGCTCCGTATGCGAACGTTCGCAGTGCGATGGAAAGTGCCATGCGTGCGGCGCTCAAACGACTGTCCTACGGGTACGACAGCTACGAATTCGATACGGCGCTCGAACGCGTCCTCGACCAGCCGGGATCGGAGATCGCGTGGCTCGCGGGCGAGGATGTCTTCGCCGGCGTGGACGTGGACCGGTCCGCCGATCCGGGCACGGCGCTGCAGCGCGAGATCATGCTCGACACGCTCATTGCCATCGGCGACGGAGAAACCCCGGAGCACCTGGTCAGCGATCGACCAGCCTGAGCGGCACGGTCCTGCGCCGTGCACCGACGTACGAGGTGTCGCGCCAGCAGCGACAGAGACTTGCGGCGCCGAACGATCGGCGGTCAAATCGCGTTCTTGCACCGGCGCGCATCGTGAGCGGCGCGATGCTTCGTACGAAAGGGCAATCCATGGCCATGTCTTCCGGCTCCAGCGTCGGCGCAGATCTCGGTAAACTCATCCTGCGCCTGTCGCTCGGCGTGTTGTTCCTGCTGCACGGCATTGCGAAGATCGTCAATGGTCCGGATGCAATTGTGGGCATGGTCGAGCAGGCCGGCATGCCCGGGCCGGTGGCTTACCTCGTTTACGTCGGTGAAGTCCTTGCGCCGTTGCTCGTCATACTTGGGTTGTGGACGCGGCCTGCCGCGTTGGTCATCGCGATCAACATGATCTTCGCTGTCGGCCTTGCCCATCTCGATCAGCTGGGCTCGTTGGGCAAGACGGGCGGCTGGGCGCTCGAACTGCAGGGCATGTATTTCTTCTCGGCGCTGGCGCTTTCGCTCATCGGCGCAGGCCGGTTCAGCGTCGGCGGCACACGCGGTCGCTTCAACTAACTGACGGGTTCCTGCTCCTCGTCGGCCGCTCGGCCGTCGACGGCTGTTGTTTGGATGATGTAAACCGCGTGTAACGGTTAGCAAATCCCGGGGCCAAACTGTCATTCTGCCCGAAGTCGCGGGTTATCCTTACGTTGCAATGACGGCGCACTATAGAGTGGTGCAGCGACTGCCGTGCGCCGAACCGCGACCGACCAAAGGCCCCCTCTGCGATGAACGAAGCGCCTCCGACCGGCGCGCCCCAGGCGCCTCTCCCCGATACGAACAGCGCCCCGCCGAAACCACGCGTGCGCGGTTGGCTTTGGTTCCTGTTCGTCATCGCTCTCGTGGGTGGCGGCATCTACTACTACGAGCTGCACAAAGAGCGGGTCGCCCTGGAGGAAGCGCAAAAGAAGGCGGCCGAGGCCAAGGGCAAGGGGAAAGGCAAGGGCGGCGGCGCGACACCGGTCGTCGCGATTCCGGCCCGCAAAGGGCGGATCAACGTACATCTCGAAGGTCTGGGGACCGTGACCCCGTTGCGTACCGTCACGGTCAAGAGCCGGGTCGACGGTCAGCTTGCGCGCGTGCATTTCCGCGAAGGCGAGATGGTCGAGCGCGGGCAGTTGCTGGCCGAGATCGATCCACGGCCCTTCCAGGTACAGCTGAGCCAGGCAGAAGGCCAGCTCGCCCGGGATCGGGCGCTGCTCGCCAATGCCCGGCTCGATGTCGAGCGCTACCGGACCCTTCTCGCCCAGGATTCGATTGCGAAGCAGCAGGTCGATGCCCAGGAGGCATTGGTGCGTCAGTACGAGGGGGTCGTCCAGGCCGATCAGGCCCAGGTCGACAATGCGCGCCTGCAACTGAGCTATGCGCGGGTGACCGCACCGATCAGCGGTCGCGTGGGATTCCGGCAGGTCGATCCGGGCAATATCGTCAGGTCGGGGGATGCAACGGGCCTGGTCGTCATCACGCAGCTGGCGCCAGTCGGCGTGATGTTCACCGTACCGCAGGACAACCTGCCGCGCCTCATGCAGCGCATGCAGGAGGAGGAGCGTCTGCTCGTCGAAGCCTGGGATCGGGATCAGAAGAGCCTGCTTGCCCGCGGGCGGCTGGTCGCGGTGGACAATCTCGTCGATGTCGCGACGGGGACGGTGAAGCTGAAGGCGACATTCCGCAACGAAGAGAACGAGCTCTTTCCGAACCAGTTCGTCAACGTTCGGCTGCGACTCGATACGCTCGACGACCAGACAGTCATCCAGCAAGGGGCTGTGCAGCGGGGCGGACAAGGCCTCTTCGTGTATGTCGTCAGGGACGACATGACGGTCACGGCACGCCCTGTGGTCCTCGGTCCGGTCGATGGCACCCGAGTCGCGGTGGTCAAGGGGGTGGCCCCGGGCGAACGCGTCGTGGTCGACGGGATCGACCGCTTGCGGGAAGGCGTTCGTGTCGTGTTGTCGAAGCGCCCGGAGTTTCAGCCGTCCGTCGACGGAACCAGCGGTGCCCGCAAGGGCAAAGGCAAGGGGAAGGGCAAGGGCAAGGGTAAACCGCCGCCGGATGCGTCTTCGGGGGCCGATGCCGCGAAAAGCGGCGAATCGACGGCGCCCGCCGGTGCGCCGAGCCGCCCGGATGCCGGTGAGCCGCCGCAGAAGAAGGGGCGCCGCCCGGCGGAAGGGGATGCTGCCAGCGAAGCGGCGCCTGCGAAAGGCACGCCCGGCGCGAAACCTTCGAGCGGTGATCCCGAGAAGAAGGGGCGCCGGCGCAAGCCGCCGGTCGACGACGAGTATTCGAGCGATCTGGGCGGATACATGCCCGGCGGTGCGCTGGGTCCTGTCGGCGAGCCGGAGAAGAAGGCGCGTCGGCGCAAGCCGCCGGCCGATGGCGCCGATGCGGCAGCATCCGGTACGCCGCCGCGTGAGCCCGAGAAGAAGGGGCGCCGCAAGCCGCCCGCGCAGGACGAAGCCGTGCCGTTGTCGAATCCCGATCCGGCGCCGGCGACGCCGTAGACGATCGTGAACCCTTCCCGTCTGTTCATCATGCGCCCGGTGGCGACCACGCTGCTGATGGTCGCCTTGCTGCTGTCGGGCATGATTGCATACCGGCAACTCGCGACATCGGCGTTGCCCGACGTCGACTATCCCACGATCCAGGTCTTCACGTTCTATCCCGGCGGCAGTCCCGACGTGCTCGCATCGTCGGTGACTGCACCGCTCGAACGCCAGTTCGGGCAGATCCCCGGCTTGAAGCAGATGTCGTCGACGAGTTCGGGCGGGGCATCGGTCATTACGCTGCAGTTCGATCTTGCCATCCCGCTCGACGTGGCCGAGCAGGGCGTGCAGGCCGCGATCAACGCCGGATCCAATCTTTTGCCGAGCGATCTGCCGGCCCCGCCGGTCTACAGCAAGGTGAATCCGGCCGACGCGCCGATCCTGACGCTCGGTCTGTCCTCCAACGCGCTGACGCTGCCGGAGATCCAGAACCTCGCGGATACCCGTCTTGCGCAGAAGATCTCCCAGGTGGCCGGCGTGGGTCTGGTGACGCTGGCCGGCGGGCAGCGCCCTGCAGTGCGCATTCAGGCGAACCCGAAGGCGCTCGCAGCCAACGGGCTCAGCATGGAGGACATGCGCACGGCCATCGTCGCCTCGAACGTGAAGCGCGCAAAAGGCAACATCGATACGCCCAACCGCTCGTATGTGATCGATGCGAACGACCAGCTGCGTTCGGCAGCCGAGTACAAGGCCGTGGTGATCGCCTACCGAAACGGCGCGCCGGTGTTTCTGGCCGACGTCGCGGAGGTCACCGAAGATGCCGAGAACGTGCGTCTCGCGGCGTGGATGAACGACGTACCGGCGGTGCTTCTCAACATCCAGCGCCAGCCGGGAACGAACGTCATCGATGTCGTGGATCGCATCAAGAAGCAGTTGCCCCAGCTGACCGCTTCGCTGCCCGCTTCGATCGATGTGGCGGTGCTGACGGATCGCACCGTGACCATCCGCGCTTCGGTGCGGGACGTGCAGATCGAACTGGCCTTCGCCGTCGCGCTGGTGGTCATGGTGATCTTCCTCTTCCTGCGCAACGTCTCGGCAACGTTCATCCCAAGTGTCGCCGTTCCGCTGTCGCTGGTCGGCACCTTCGGCTTCATGTATCTCGCCGGCTTTTCCATCAACAATCTCACGCTCATGGCGCTCGTGGTGGCGACCGGCTTCGTGGTCGACGATGCGATCGTCGTGATCGAGAACATTGCTCGCTACCTTGAAAAAGGCGATTCGCCGCTGGAGGCCGCGCTCAAGGGGTCGAAGCAGATCGCCTTCACCATCATCTCGCT
>JBIKKL010000028.1:0-17012 GCA_044360365.1 Burkholderiales bacterium
CGCCGCCGGGCTTCCTCCCTTGTAGGCGACATGAGTCATCTGGATGCCGGCGCCTTTCTTCAGCAGTTCAGCCGCCAGATGCAGCGGCGTGCCGACTCCCCCCGAAGCGTAGTTGAGCGCGCTCGGCTTCTGCTTGGCAAGGTTGACGAGATCGGTGACGGTTTTGGCGGGGACGCTCGGGTGGACGACGAGTATGTACTGCGCACCGGCCAGCATGACGACCGGGTGGAGATCCTTTTCCACGCTGAACGGCAGTTTGTAGAGCGTCGGATTCACCGTGATGACCGTGCTGAGCGCGATGAAGACCGTGTGTCCGTCGGGGTTCGCGCGGGCCACGGTTTCAGCGGCCAGATTGCCGCCTGCGCCCCCGCGGTTGTCGATGACCCAGGTCTGTCCCATCTGCTCGCTCAGGCGTGCGGAGAGGATCCGCGCCAGCGTATCGGAGCCGCCGCCTGGCGCAAAAGGCACTAGAAGTCGAATGGGCCGCGTCGGATAGGGGGTGTCCGCAGAATGACTTTGCGCTATGGCAGCGAGCGATCCGATCATGGAGGCCACGGCCAGCGCGAGGCAGCGGGACGCTCGATTCGACAGGGCGCAACGGTGGATGCTGGTTTTCATGGCAATGCCTTGTCAGTAGCCGAGGTTTCGATCGACCACGCAATTGAGTGGCGATCCTTCGAGAAAGCGCCGGGCGTTGTCGGCGAAAATTTCGGCGACCGCATCGTTGCGTTGAGGGTGGCCCCCGCCGATGTGCGGCAGGACGAGGATGCCTTCGGTCTGCCAGAAGGGGTGCGCTTCGGGCAGCGGCTCCTGGCGGAAGACATCGAGAATGGCGCCGGCGATGGTCTTCGTCTTGACCGCCGCAATGAGATCGTCGTCGACGATCAGGGCGCCGCGGCCGAAGTTGATCAGCCACGCTGTCGGCTTCATCTGCTTCAGGCGCTCGGCATTGATGATGTTCTGCGTTGCCTTCGTGGACGGAATGAGCAGGACCAGGAAGTCCGACTGTCGCATCACTTCGTCGGTTGCGTCCGGACCATACACCTGATCGACGTTCGGCAGCGGTGTGGGGTTGCGTTTGGTCCCGATGATGCGCATCTCGAGGGCCTTTGCCTTGCGGGCGACCTCCTGGCCGATGGCACCCAGACCGAGGATGCCCAATGTCTTGCCGGCCAGAGGCATGGACATGCGTTTGATCCAGCGGCTCTCGCGCTGGTCGAGCGCGCTTTGCATGTACGGTTTCGTGATGTGGAAGAGGGCGCCGAGGATGTTCTCGGGCATGGGGATTCGATGCGATCCGCGTGCACAGCACAATGTCACGTCCGCGCGCAGGTCGGGGCTGTTCAACCAGGGATCGACGCCCGCATTCATCGCTTGAATCCAGCGCAGTCGCGGCATGTGCTTGAGGAGATTGCCCGGGCGATAGGCCATCAATGCCTCGCCTCGGGCAGCGATGTCGTCAGGCACGGTATCTTCCAGGCCGTAGCCGTGGATCTCGAATCGATCGGCGATACCTGCACTTTCCAGGTGTTTTTCGTAGGTCCGCCAATCCTTCATCCAGATCACGCATACGGGCTTGCTCATGGGACTCCTCGGTGGTGTGCAGGGATGCCGGCGTTCGACTCGGACGGTCACGAACGGCATGCGGCAGGGGGACGCCGTGTCGCTATCGTACCAAAGTGTGCGCAGGCTTTTCGCCGCGCCGGCGCGGGCTGCGCGTGCGCAGAGGTTCAGATCCCGACCGACGTGCCGAGATCAGTGAAAGCGAGGCCGCTTCGAGACCGTTCAACGGCTCGTCGACGAATCTCTGACACGGGACACCAGCAAGGGAGTACAAGGCTTATGGTCGGTGCGAAGTCGATTTGTGGTCGATACGGCTGGATGTTGCTGGCGGCAATGTTTGCCCAGTGGATGCCGCATGTCGCCCTGGGGGCGCAGACGGATCGCTACGGCAAGACACTGCTGCTCGAGCATCGCCTCGCCGAGAGCGCTGTCCAGGCCTTCAACAAGTTCAAGCCCAGTCAGCCTGTCAAGGGCGAATCGGTCCTGGTCAGTACCATGCTGGCCGACACCAAGGACTGGGTCGGTCCGGTTTTCGAGAGGAAGTCGAGCGGCAACCCGTACACCCTCGTCATCATGGTGAAGGGCGTCGCCAAAGCAGATGGCGATGCGACGACGCTGTGGCATTCGGGCTGGCGGCTCGAGGACAAGCAGGATGGTACGGTCGACCGCATGACGCCCCATGCCGGTGTTGCCAAGACCGGCGCGAAGGCAGGGGAGACGGTCGAGATCCACGGCGCGTCGATACCGACGTCGTTCAAGGAAGACCGCAAGGCCGCACCCATGATCGGTTTGGTGAACGTGCGCAATCTGGAACTGCAGGAAGTTCGGGTGCAGGTCTGGTCGGGTATCCCGAATGCCGGCTTTGCGGAGACGTTCCTGTCATTCCGCTGGGCGCTGGTGGGCGTCGTGCTCGTCGTTCTGTGGTGGTTCTGGTTTCGTCGGACCTGATCCGGTGGAACGGGAACCCTGCCGAAGTTCGACTACGCAATGGTCATGCGGTAGGCCTTCTCCGCCGTGCCATAGAAGAGGGCGTGCTTCTCCGACTCGCTGTAGCGACTCGCGACGCGCTTGAACATGTTCCACACGACTGCGTAGCCGACCGAATCGCGATCGGGAGGGAAGTTGCTCTCGAACATGCAGCGTGTCGCTCCGAACTGCTCGATGCAGTGGTCGAAGTAGGGGCCCCATCCGGCGGCGAGTTCCTCTGAAGTCGCCGGCTTCGCGCGCTGATCGTACCCATGGGCGAAATAGGACATGCCGAGTCCGCCGAGCTTGACCACCACGTTGGGGCACCGCGCAAGTTCCGCGATGCCGGAACGCCACTGGGCAATCGCTTCTTCCTTTCGAGCGAGGTAGGTTCGGGTGAAGGCGAGCATGCCGCCGATGTGATTGAGGACGATCGTCGTCTGCGGAAAGGCTCGTGCAAGCTCCGCAAGTTCGCCGAGCTGAGTCTGGTAGATCATCGCGTCGTACGACAGGTTGCGCGGCCCGAGCATGGCGAACCCGGCTCGGAAATCGGGATCCTTCATGATGCCCGGGGGGATGACGTAGCGCCCGGTATTCAGTTCTTCGTCGGCATCCCACTTCGTGGTCAGCCGGATGCCGCGATAGCGCGGGCTCGCCTGGATTTGCGCATCCAGGATCCGTGCGACCTCGGCACCGGCGGTCAGATCGGCGGTGCCGACGATCGCGGCAGCTACACGCGTCGTGCCGAATTGTCCGCTGGCCGACATGGCCGCTATGCCGTTGACGAATTCGACTTCACCGATCGGGGCCATGAGGGGCTCGGCCCCGCGACGATACATCTGGCCGCACTCGACGAACACGGAAGCCGCGATGTGGTGTCCGGAACGGGCATCGGCGAGGAATTCGTCGAGGAAATAGCGATCGTCGTCAGGCCGCAGCCACAGATGATGGTGCGCGTCGATGATGGGGCGCTGCGGTTCGAGGATCTCTTCGACGAGCTGGGCGCGCCACCGGGCGCGGCGCTCCCGCGCTTCCGCGCCGCCGTGGGCGTAGCGGCTCGTGTGCTTCATCTGCTGCGGCTGACGCGGATGCAGTTTCGTCGTCATGGGGGGCTCATGCGGGCGTGGCAGCTACGGGCGGGGCGCATGGGCGCATGCGTGCCGCATCCGGTGCTGTGGGGCTTGCGGATGCGAATCCGGACGTTGCGGAGAGACCGTTTCGCGGCTCCGCAAGCGGTCGAAGCGAAACTCAGAGCTTCGGGTTCTTGGGTTTGTGGGGATTCTTCGGGCCGAGACCGAGGCGCGGCATGTCGATCGCAGGGCAGCGATCCATGACGACCTTGAGCCCGGCATCTTCGCAGCGCTTGGCCGCGGCGTGATCGATGACCTTCAATTGCAGCCAGACCGATTTGGCGCCGATCTCGATGGCTTCGTCGCAAATGGCGCCGGCGTCCTCGGCCTTGCGAAAGATGTCCACCATGTCGACGGATTCGGGGATGTCCTTCAGCGAAGGGTAGACCTTCTGCCCCAGAATTTCCTGTTCGAACGGATTCACCGGAATGACCTTGTAGCCACGGTCCAGCATGTAGGCCATGACCGCGTGGCTCGGACGATCCGGATTGGTGCTCGCCCCGACAAGGGCGATGGTCCTGGTTTCGGTAAGGAGGTCGTTCAGACCTTGGTCGTCGTTGATCGGCATCTTCGTCCCTCGCTCCTGTCGACGTGTGCTGCGATACACGCACTCAATTTAGCAGAAAAACGCAAATGCGTGCGTCGATGGCGCGTTCGATGTTCGATTCGCGCCCAAACGGATTGCGTGAACATGCCCGGACGATCAGTGCAGATTCGGCTTCTTGAGGTAGTCGGCCCGATCGGCCGAGCGCACCGTGATTCGAAGGACATCGCCCTCTCGGGCAAGTGCGAGCGGTACGTCGACGCCCGCAGGACCGATTTTCCATACGGCCCGGAAAAATTCCGACAGCGTGGTCATGCGCTGATTGCCGACACCGAGCACCATGTCGCCGACCTGGATGCCTGCGCGCTCGGCAGGGCCGCCGGGCGTCACCCGACCAACGACCAGCTTTCCGTCGGGATCCTGGGTCGACATGCCGAGCCACGGGCGCGCTGGAAACGCGCTGCGGCCTGTCTGCAGCATCGCATCGTAGATCGGAGCGAGCAGGTCGATGGGCACGAACATGTTGGCCTGCGTGACCTCACGTTCGACCTGCTCCTGCACGAGCAACGAGCCGATGCCGATGAGATGGCCCTGCGTATCGAGCAGGGCTGCGCCGCCCCACTGCGGATGCGCGGGCGCGGTGAAGACCGCCTCGTCGAGCAGGTACTCCCAGGGGCCGGCGAATTCGCGCTTGGAGACGATTCGCGTCTTCAGCGAGTGCGATCGTCCGCCGTGTCCGATGACGAAGGCGGCATCGCCGACCTTCACGTCGGCGGCGAGACCACGCGGCAGCCATGATGCATCGAGGCGACCGAGCGGCTGGACGAGCCCGAAGCCCGTCGCCTGGTCGTAGCCGACGCGGTATCCCGGAACGACCGTGCCACGATTGCTCGTGAGCCAGATCTGTTCGGCTTCGTTGATGAGGTAGCCGATGGTGAGCACCAATCCGTCTTCACGGATCACGACGCCATAGCCGGCGCGTTCGGTGCCCAGCGATGCGGCCGTGAAGCCGTCGGGCGGGACCTCGGCGCGTACGAGCACCACTGCGTCGAGCGCCTGGGCGAGATCGAACTGGATCTCGGCGGCGGTGGGTTGCAAGGCCTCGGGGAAGGCCCATTCCTGTGTCTTTGCCATGGGTGGATTGTGACATGAAAACGCGCGTTTGTTGGTCGGTCGATCGCGCCGCATGATGCAGTGCGCAATCGTCGCGGCGATCGTTGGGGCGTTGCGTTCGAACGCGGCTCGCGGTCTACTTCGGCATGTGAGGTGTGGGCGCGGCGAGGGGGTTGTCCGATTCGCGCACCGTTGATTCGTACCAGAAAGGCATCCCAGCATGAGTGAAAGACGTTCCTGGTTGATCGTCCCGGCCCACGCGTCCGACGTAGTGAGTCGCTGCGAGGCAACGGATCCCGACGTGATCGTTCTCGATCTCGAATACACCGTACCGCCGAAGCACAAGGCCGGTGCCCGAGCCGGTCTGGGCGAGCTGGTGAAGACGCTTGCCGACAAGCAGCGCGAGGTCTTCGTGCGCATCGACCGCGATGCACGCTGGGCCGACGTGCGGGCCGGTGTGGCACGAGGGATACGCGGCATCGTATATCCCGGTCCGGAATCGGCGGACGAAGTGGCGGACATCGATGCCCTGATCGGCGAATGCGAGCGCGCGAACGGCGTGGAGCCCGGTCGTACCGAAATCGCGCTCGTGCTCGAGTCGGCGAAGGGATTCTGGAACGCCGCAGCGATCGCGCAAGCGAGCCCCCGCGTGACGGCCCTCGGCATCGGACGCGCAGAACTTCAGATGCAGCTGGGGCCCCTGCCGCAGGGCGAGTTCCGCCTGTACCGGTATCTCATGACGCGCACGGTCGTCGCGGCGCGGATGCTGCGCAAGCAGCCGCTCGGCGCTCATTGGCGTCCTGGCTCGCGGGGCGGCACGGCCAACGCCGACGCAACGGCCATGGCGGCAAGGGAAGGCAGGCTCATGGGGTTCACCGGTTGCCTGTGCGTCGATGCCCATCAGGTGCAGCCCGTCAACGCAGCGTTCGGAGGTGCACGATGAACCCGACGGTCGATCTGGAGCGGTCCGTTGCGGGCGAGAAGCCGATGCCCAAGGTGATTCGTCGCTCGCTGTACGCGCTGTCCGTCGATGATGTTGAACTCGGGCGCAAGGCCGAGGCGTCATGGGCCGACGCGATCGTGCTCGACATCGTCCGCAAACCCGGCGCGGATTGGCAAGCGGATCTGCGAGCGCGCATGCCCGCTGCCATCCATGCCGCGGGCAAGGGCGGGGCAGAAGTCTTCGTCCGCATCGCGATGTCGTCCGTCCGGGCGGATCTCGACGCGATCGTGTTTCGTGGTCTCGCCGGCGTGATCGTGACCGGGCTGAACGATGCCGACGATGTGGCGGTCGTAGCGCAGCGTCTGGCCGAGCTCGAATCGGACAGGGGCATTCCCGTCGGTACGCTGGAGATCGACATTCAGGCGGACAACGCCGCGTCCGTCTGGAACGCCGTCGATATCGCCCGTGCGAGCGAGCGGTTCGGGCTGTTCATCGTCGACGAGCCTGCGCTATGCCGGGATCTCGGCATGCAGACGACGCCGGAACTCGGGTTCGATCCGCTCGAATACATCAAGTCCCAGCTCATCACGGTGGCGCTCTCGGTCGGCGGACAGGCGGTCGGGATGAGCTATCCGCACGGACTCGCCGATTCGTCGGCGGACGACGCCGCCATTCGCAAGGCAGTCAGACGCGCACGGGATACCGGGTTCAAGGGCGCGCTGTGCCCGACCCTGGCGTGGGTGCAGGCATGCAACGAAGGGTTCCGTCCGACGTCGGATGAAGCCGCGTATTACGTGAAGGTGATCGAGGTGTTCGCCGAAGGCATCAGGCGCGGCATGGCATCGGTGCCGATCGACGGCAAGATGATCGACGTGCCGGTCGATGTGCGCGCGAAGTTGTACCTGAAGTGGGCGCAGCGGGCGCAGGCGCGGGACGACGAGAAGACGGCGGCTCACCGATGACTTACGTTTTGCACGCTGCCCGCAACGCATTCAAGGACGGACGATACGATGAATAATAGAGTGGCACGCTGCGTGATGTTCGTGACGCCGACCAACCCGCGCTTCATCGACAAGGCGTGGACCCGGGGCGGCGACGTCTACATTCTCGACATCGAGGATTCCATCGCTCCCGCCGAGAAGGAACGGTGCCGGACCTTGATCCAGGCATCGATCGCCAAGGCGAACAAGGGCGGTGCTTCGATCTTCGTACGCATCAACAAGCCCTTCGTCGATGCCGATCTGCCCTATGCGGTGTGGCCGGGTGTGGATCGAATCATGCTGCCGAAGACCGAAACGGCCGCCGAGGTGCGCCATGCCGATGCGATCATCACGCGCCTGGAAAAGGAGCGCGGCATCCCTCCCGGTACGATCGAGCTCTACCCGATGATCGAGTCGACGCTGGGTGCGGTCAACATCCACGAGATTCTCACGGCGACATCGCGCAGGATCTACTCGATGGGCGGCGCTGGCGGCTATGACATGGCGGTGAGTCTGGGTATCGAGATGTTCGCCGATTTCGATCAGTACGCTTTCCCCGTTGCCTATCTGCATCTGGCCGCAATGACCGAAGGGATCGAGACGATCGGGGCGGTGTTCGTACCCAACCCCTCGGGCCGCGTCGACCAGGGCGATCAGGCGGCGAAGCAGGCATCGGCGCTGCGCTCGTGCTGGATCCATCAGGCCGGCGCGCTGCACCCGAATTTCATCGAGCCGCTCGTCACCGGCCTCACGCCCACTTCCGACGAAACGGCGTGGGCCGAACGCGTCGTGGCGACCTATGAACTGTTGCTCGAAGACGGCGAGGCCGTCGGCGAACTCGACGGCAGGATCATCGACAAGTACGAATACGCGCTCGCCCAGCGGACGCTCGATTGGGCCGCTCAGTGCGCGCAGAAGGATGCCTACAAGGCCCGAGCCCTCGCGCGTGCTCAGGTGGCTGAAAAGGCGACGGCGAACGTCTGATCAACGGGCCGGGTTGCCTTTGCGAAATACGATATCGCCGTACCAGGCCGTTGCCGACGACTTCGTGTTGTCGGTGTCGGTCATGATGGCCACGCCGGAGATTTTCGGCGGTTCGGTACCGTAGGCCTTGCGATAGTCTTCGACGATGTTGCGCTCTTCGGTGATCCATCGGCCGACGTCATCGGCGCCGCTGCGCACGACCACCATCATTGCCCAGTCCGTATAGGGATTCGGGACGATGCTTCCACGCGGCGCTTTGCGCTCCCAGATGTAGTTCAAGGCGCGATAAGGGGTGTCTGCTCCGAAAAGCGCACGGGCAGCACGATACTTGGCCGCATCCAGGAAACTGGCGCGTTCCGGGTCGTACTCGAATGTAATGTAGATCCGGGCAGGGTAGTCGTCCCCGGCCTTCTGCGTCACGTCGCTCCTGTCGATGACGTTGGCGATCTTCCATCGCCACTGCACGATGGGAAACTCGTTCGGATCGATGCGGATGCGCCGGATGAGGCCGCTCGCGGCACTGTCGGAGACAGCCCGGACGACGCGCGCGCCTTGTTCGTCGACGAGTTCATAGCGGGTGTGGCGGTCGATGTTGTCGAAGGTCAGGGGCGTCCAGTCGGAAGGCAGCTTCCGTTCGGCTGCGGTTGCCGAGAATCGCCCGACGGGCAGTGTGCCGTCCGGCGAGATGTCGGCTGCCACTGCCGCGCCCGATGCCAGGCACAGCAGGGCAGCGCTCGCTGCGCCGATCGTGCGGGACATCAGTTGCCCTTGATGCCGGTTTCCTTCACCACTCGCGCCCATCGTGCCGTTTCGGCCTTGAGCAGGGCTGTGAACGCTTCGGGTTTGCTGCCCACGGTCTCGGTACCGTCGGCCGCAAGACGCTTCATGACATCCGCGGATTGCGCGGCCCGTGCGACCTCGGCGCCCATCTTGTCGGCGATTGCCCGGGACGTGCGGGCCGGTAGAAACATGCCGTACCACTGCGTGACGTCGAATCCCGGGATGCCGCTTTCCGCGATGGTCGGCAATTCGGGGGAACTCTTGGCCCGTTGGGCCCCGCTGACTGCGATGGCGCGCAGCTTGCCGCTGCGCACGTGCGGCTGGGACGACGTAATGTTCGCCAGCGTGAACTGCACGTTGCCTGCGATCAGATCCGGATAGGCGGCCCCCGTGCCCTTGTACGGGATGTGGACGGACTTCATGCCGGTGGCGAGATTCATCAATTCGACGCCGAGATGGATGAGGCCGCCTTGTCCCGCCGAGGAGAAGTTGAGCTTGCCGGGATTGGCCTTGGCGTAAGCAATGAACTCCGGCAGCGTCTTCGCCGGAATGGACGGATGGACGACGAGGACGTAGGGCTGCTGGGTGATCTGGCTCAGCGCGACGTAGTCCTTGAGCATGTCATACTTGGCCGGATACAGCAGCGGGTGGATCACCGCGGACGCGCTCATGAGGATCATCGTGTAGCCGTCGGGCGGCGCAGCGCGGGCGATCTCTGCCGCGACGCTGCCCCCGCCGCCGCCGCGATTGTCGACGACGAAGCTCTGGCCCAAGTTCTCCGTCAAGCGAAGCGCGAACGTTCGGGCAACGATGTCCTGGCCGCCACCGGCCGCCGAAGAAACGATCAGCCGTACCGGGCGTTCAGGGAAGCTGCTCGCGCTTTGGGCGCTGGCTGCGGCGGGTGCGGCTGCAAGCAAACAGCCGATGATTCTTGCGATCGACATCGTGAGGCTCCCAAGAGATGCAGTGCGTAATGTGGTTGAGGGGTCTCAGCTGCGGGCGTGGCCGCCATGACCGACCGATACATGTCGTTCATGGCGACGTACGAGTGTGCCCGTCTTGCCCGACCAGGGATGGGCGGGCATCAACGGGGTCGGGGCGTGAGTATGCGAAAGCGCTGGTCGTCGTCGCTCGCCATCTGGTTGGCGAGTTCGATCTCCCATGTGAGATAGGCCTTCATCGCTTCTTCCATATCGGCTTTCTGCTCGCGCGCTTTCAGCCGGATGTCGTCCGCGGGGGTCGCCATGCGCGTCTCGCCCGATTCGAGCGGCAGCCCGGCATCGCGCCAGGCCTGCGTGCCGCCTGCAAGCGCAAAGACCGGCGCCGAGCGTTTCGGAGCGGCGTCGGCCGCGGCAAGCAAGGCCAGCCGTCCGTCGGCAGAGGTGAACACAACGGTATCGTTCGCCGGCAGTTTCTCGAGCAACGCATCGAGATGCGTGCGCAAGCCGAACCATGCGCCGCTCACGTGGGCAGTGCGGTACGCCTTGCTCCAATCGACATCGACGACGCTGGTCTTGCCGCGATCCATGCTGGCTTTGAGGGCGGCAACATCTATGGCCGGGGTGGATTCGACGATGCCCGCGATGGGGGCAACCCACGGGCCTGTTTCGATGCCTTCGATCGCCATGTCGATCGTCAGTGCACTGGCATCCCAACCCATCTGCTTCATCCAGTGCGCCGTCATGACGGCACGGACACCGTCGTCGTCGACCAGCACGACCCGCGCACCCCAGACGGCGGCATGCCGATCCGTCTCCTGGATCAGTTGGCCGCCGGCGATGTGCTTCATGCCGGGCACATGGCCGGCCGCGTACTCCGGTGCGGAGCGCACGTCGAAGACGTAGGTCGTGCGTTGCGTCTCGGCTTGCAGGCCGGCGAGCGTCGCGCCATCGATGCGCGGTACGCCGAATTGCTTGGCGACACGGTCGGCCGCTGCTCGAGCCTTGGCCGCACTGGCCGGCGAGACGGCCGGGGCCTGGGCGGTGGAGCCCTTGAGCACTTCGTAGCCGTAGAGGTGCCAGTCCTGCGTGCCGTTCTTGAGCGATACGACCTTGTTCGGCACGCCTGCATTGATCAGGGATTGCGCGCCGATGATGCTGCGCGTGCGACCGCCGCAATTGACGACGACCGTCGTATCGGGCGAGGGCACCAGATCGGCGAAGCGGTACACGAGTTCGCCGCCGGGAACGCTGATCGCGGTCGGAATGCTGTTCTCGTGAAATTCCTCGAAGCTGCGGCTATCGAAAAGGGCGATGTTCTCTTTTCGATCGATCATCCCCTTCAACTGTTCGGCGGTGATATAGGGGGTGTGCGCGGCATGCTCCACGACTTCGGCGAACGCCTTGCTCGGTACATGCACCCCACTGTAGATGCGGTAGCCGGCCTGTTCCCAGGCGGCGATGCCGCCATCGAGCACGGTGACATCGTCATAGCCCAATGCGGCCATGCGCGCGGCTGCGCGCTGTGCGAGTCCCTCGCCATCGTCGCACCAGACGACACGGGTGGACCGGCGTGGCACGCTCGACGGCACGATCGCTTCCAGTCGACCCAGCGGCACGCAGGCGGCCATGAGCAGATGCCGTTCGTGGTAGGGCACTTCTTCCCGCGCATCCAGCAGTGCGATTTCCTTGCCGTCGTGCAAGGCTGCCTTGAGTTCGGCGGCAGATACGGTACGGATCGGAGCATTCACGGGTTACTTGCCTCCCTTCAGGTGTTGCGCGAGGAAATCGCGGGTGCGCTGGCCCGCCAGGCCCGAGGCTTCGGGGTGATGGGGCGGATAGCCGTTGCGATCGAAGCCGTGGTCGGCGCCTTCGTACCAGAAGGTGCTCGCGTGGGACTTGCCGGCGAGGCTCGCCTTGATCTGCTCGTAGAGATCCGGCGGTACGCGGTGATCGAGGGATCCGAAGTGCATCATGATGGGCGCATCGATGCGCCTTGCGTCATCGAGGAAGTCCGCGAGCTGCACGGCGTAGTAGGCCACGCCGGCGTCGACGGCCTGATGGGCGAGGCCGATCCAGACGAGCTTGCCGCCGAGGCAATAGCCCACGGTTCCGATGCGACCCGAGCAGTCGGGGCGGGCTCGCAGCCAGTCCGCACACGCCTTCAGGTCGTCGACGAACAAACCGAGATCCATCTTCGTCGCGAGGTCACGTCCGCGCTGCTGGTCTTCGGGCGTGTAGTCGAGGTACCTGCCGGGGGCCTGGCGCCAGTAGAGATCCGGGGCCATGACGACGTAACCCTGCTCGGCATAACGGTCGCACACGCCGCGCACCCAGTGGTTGGCGTTGTAGATCTCCGCCAGGAGGATGAGGCCCGGACCGCGTCCGGACGCCGGCGTCGAGAGCCAGCCTTCGAAAGATCCGCCGTCGCGGGCGGGGATGCGTACCGACGTAGCTGTCATGAGTTCCTCCGATCGTTTGCAGCGCAGGCCTGCGAGGATACGTGGCGAAGGTGCGGTCGCGCAATGCGCGGCGGCGGACCGTGTGGAGACGGTGCTGAGGTCGCGGCGCTTTCGGGGCAGAACGATGCCGCAGTCAGTCGGCTCGCCTGCTCAAGAGCACGGGTTGGATCTCCACGGATGTTTTGTCGTCGGCGAACCAGATCGTGCCGTCCTGGATCGTGCATTGCAGACGCATCGCGCGGTGTGCCAGTGCGGTCATCTCGCGACTCGCGTCCTGAGGAATCTCGATGAGCGTCGCGTTCTTGCAGCGAGCGAGTGCCTCCTGATTCTGCTTCCACCAGACTGCGACGCTGCGGCCACCATACGCGTAAACCTTCACGGCGTCGGCGCGTCCGCAAGCCTTTCGGACATCCCGCTCCGAGGGTAGTCCGACATCGATCCAGCAGCGGATGCGACCGGTGAGATCGCGATCCACCAGATCGGCCTCGTCCTCTGCGCTCAGCCCTTTGCCGAATGCGAGCGTTTCGCTTGCGTTGAGCGCGAAAGCGAGGACACGCACCATCAGCCGTTCGTCGGTTTCGGAGGGATGTCGGGCCACGACCAGCGCATACGTCTGAAAATGGCTGCGGTCCATGTCGGAGACCTGCAGTTCGATCTTGAAGACTGTGGCGCCGAGTGCCATTGCGCTGCCGTCGCCGGTCTACTTCAGCGTGGTCCAGATACCGACGATCACGACGATCGCGACCGTCGCCCAGCCGAGACGATCGACATATTTGTGCAGCAGGCTCTCCATGCGGGCGCCGCCCCATGCCATCAACCCCGCGACGATGAAGAAGCGCAGGCCTCGACCAATGAATGACGCCAGCGTGAACGGGATGAGTGCCATGGACATCGCCCCGGCGGCGATCGTGAACACCTTGTACGGAATGGGCGAAAACCCGGCAATGAAGATGGCCCAGAACCCCCACTCCTCGAACCACTTCACGGCGGTTTCGTACGCGGGCCAATAGGCACTCGTCTGGAGCCAGGGCATCAGCAGATCGAGCGCGAAATATCCGATCAAATAGCCGAACAAGCCGCCTGCGACGGAGGTGAGGGTCGTCAGCAGCGCGAAGAACCAGGCGCGCCGCGGGGTGGCGAGGCACATCGGGGCCAGCATGACGTCCGGCGGGATCGGGAAGAACGAGGACTCGATGAAGCTCACGATGCCCAGATACCAAGGGGCATGCGGATGACGGGACCAGGCGAGCGTGCGGGTGTAGAGCATGGAGAAGAGCTTCATCGGAATTCCTGCACGAACGCCAACGGCGTACGGTTTTGGGGAGGCGATGATAACGTGTTCCGGGCAGGCTGAGTTGGAGCGACTATGAATCCTTTGGCCCGCATCGTCGCCGTCGCCGCAATGTACATTGCAGGGCATTACTCCCCGCGTGACGGCCGACGGGGGACGAGGAGGGTGATGAAGTCGCGTACTCGCACGCAGGCCAGGCGCTCGTGATCGAGAAACAGGCCGCGGAGCTGCTCGATCACGGCGGGTTCCAGCACTTGCGCCAGGCAGGCTTCGAACTTCGCCTGGAGCATCGGTTGCAATGCAGAGCGCCGCACAGGATGCCCTGCCGAGTACAGGACCTCGACGCGTTCGCTAGCGGATCCGTCGTCGAATTCCACCTCGATCGCGTTGCCGGTCGAACGCTGATCGCGCGCGGCGTAACCGGCACTGTAGGTTTTGTCTTCGAGCAGACGCACGCGTGGTACGAGCTTCGTGACTCGCGCATCGACAGCAAGCGGCTCGTGATAGTGCCTGGTATCGAGCTTGCCATGCACGAGCGTCGAAGCAACGATGAACTGCAGGCTGTGATCGCGCGCCGCTGCATTGTGCAAGTGCTCTGCGTTGTCGATTCGCTCCAGCGCTTCGGCATGCGTGTACACCCGAACTTCGCGGATCCTGTCGAGTTGGTTGGTTGTTCGCGCATGCAATTGCATTGCTGCTTCGGCGGCCGTCGTCGCGTTGCGCTGGCATGGCAGCAGCTTGAAGATCACGTTTTCGATGATCGTGCTGCCCAGCGCCGCAGTCAGTTCGATGGGCTTACTCTTCAACATGACCTCGAAGAAGCCCCAGGGCTTCGCCGTGAGCACACGGGGATAGCCCATTTCGCCGCCTCTCGCCATCAAGGCGATTTCCACGCCGTTTGCCGACGCGCGCGGGCCGGCCCACCCCTTGCGCGTGCCGGAGTTCGGCGGCTGGCGATAGGCATTGAGTGTGGCGCCGTCGACGAATGCCGACGATAACGCATTGGCGACTTGCTCGAACGTGCCGCCGAGCAGCCGCGTGGCCGCGGCGCTCGATGCAAGCTTGACGGCCAGTACGGCATCGAGTCCGACGTCCGGTGCGTCGAACTTCACTGCGTTCGCGATATGCCCCTGTATTTCGTACGCGACGATCATTGCATCGAGGACGCTTGCCATCGTCAACGCGCAGCCCTCCATGCGGTCGCGATAGTCGGCGCACGCGAGGATTGCCCCGATGTTGTCCGACGGATGACCGCCGTTGAACGTCGTGTCGCTGAAGTCGAGCCAGCGGATCAGCGTTCCGGTGCTGAATGCGGCTCGGACCGGATCGAGCTCGAGCGTCGTGAAAGGCACTCGAGGGCCGCCGGGAAGGATTGCGCCGGGTACCACCGGGCCGATGATGCGATGACAGTCGACATCGTCGAGTGCTCCGGCAGCACAGGCGAGAGCGTCCATCAGGCACAGGGCCGCAATCGCATGGGCCTGCGACGAAAACCGGCACGTCACGTCGCTTGCGTATTCCGCCAGCGTGGTCAGGAGGTCATCGTATGCGGGGCGGTCTGTGTCGTCGAGAGGCTTCATCATGGGTCATCCGTTCTTTCCGCTTGAAGGCAGCGCGTTCCAGCGGCGTGCCTTCGAAACTGTGTCCAGGTAGCGGAGTATCCGACGCATTCTCGTGGTCGTACGTGCGTACGTGAAGTTTACGTATTGGGCCGTACGATGAACACATCAAGGCGATGGTTCATCGAAGAATCGTTGACACTGATCGCATACAAATCTATTTTCCAGAGGCGTAGACTTACTTTGCCTGGCGTAGATGCACTACGTCCTCGAAGGAGGCTGCATTCCCCTGCAGCTCCTTTTTTTCTCGAGCGGGCACGACAGCCGAAGTCCGACGAGCTCCATGCAATCGCCTCCGAGATCATCGCGATTGCGCGATGTGGCTGCCTCGCATTCGATGTGCGCGTGCTATCGCGGTTAACTGCTTCAGCAGCGATCGGCATCGTGCGCGGGCTCCATTGTTGCGTGTCTGCCCATCGGCATCCCGGCGAACTTCTCGATTCGGGCGGCACTCATAGGGATGGCGCCAGACCAATAGGGAACGCCCCGGTGTGGAACTTCCACTCTTTCGATCGCGCATGGGAGACCATGCAGACCCTGCATGCGTAAAGACCGAAGTGTTGCGGATGTCGTCAGGTCGCTCGGCCGCAGCCACCGGACGCGAGTGCGCACGGGTTCAGGCATGGGTTGGCGTGGGCTGGGTTTGCGGTTCGGCGTCCCGCTGGTCGCGCTGCTCGTCGGGGCGACTTATCTTGCCGTACCGCACGTCGATCGCATCCTCACCGAATGGTTTCGCAGCGATGTCGAGCTTCGCTCCGAACTGGTGGCCCGGACCATCGAGGATGGAATCGTTCCGCTGCTCGAAGATCAACCCGAAGGTCGAATCCGCGCGCATCTCGAGAAGCTCGCCGCCGACGAGCGCCTGCTCGCGGTGCTCATTTGCCGTGAAGATGGCACCACTGCGTTTCAAACGCGTTCGGCACCGAGCGAAGTGTCTTGCTTGCCCGTTCGATCGGGCGAGGGCGAGCCCCCGGCGTTCGAGGTCGTGGCTGGCAAGCAGGGGCTCATTCACGTCGGACGCTTCCCGCTGCCTAGTGTGGGCGAACGCAGCTACGGGGCAACCGTCATCCACGATTTGAGTTTCGTCGATCGTCGTCAGAGTCGTCTGCGCGACTACTTCGTCGCGTTCTCGCTGCTTGCCGCGTTGTTCGCGGTCGGGATATCGGTGGCCGTCGCCGGGTTCCTGCTGCGCAGTTGGGCGGGTGCACTGGTACGTGACATTCGCAATCGGGGTTTCCTTTCGGTCACGCCATCGGACGGGGATTCGCGTCAGACGGTGCTCCAGGAAGTGCGCGAAGTCATGCGCGAACTCGAACGCGCCCAGCGCATGGAGGTTGATTTCAAGGAGAACTGGACGGCCGAAGCGCTGCATCACATCGCCGAACAGCATTTGGAGAACGCGCAGATTATCGTCGTCTCCAATCGCGAGCCCTATATCCACAACCGCAATGAGAGCGGCGTGACCGTCCAGTATCCGGCGAGCGGCATGGTGACGGCGCTGGAACCCGTGGTGCGCGCCTGTGGCGGCGTGTGGATCGCGCATGGCAGCGGTTCGGCCGATCGCGAGACGGTGGATGAGAAGGATCGGCTGAGAGTCCCCCCGGATGATCCGAGTTACCTGTTGCGGCGGGTATGGATCACCGAAGCCGAGGAACAAGGCTACTACTACGGGTTCAGCAACGAAGGGATGTGGCCCTTG
>JBIKKL010000029.1:0-16995 GCA_044360365.1 Burkholderiales bacterium
CTGCTGGGCTTCGAGCGTGATCGATGTGCCACGTTGCATGGAGCGCGAATCTGCCCGGTCGCTCAGGCAGTACCCGCGGCGGCCGTACATTCGTTGCACCAGCGCATCGACCGCTTCCGAACTGTTCTCGTCGGCGATGCGAATTGCAAAGTCATTCTTTTCGATGAGCGTGCGCGGCGTCGGGCAGCTTTTTTGCGGCACTCGCAAGCCGACGACGTTCGCCGCGGCGGACTTCGAGCCGGGCGTGAGGGATCGAACTGACGTGCGGGCCGCTGCCGGCACCGCGAATGCGGTTACGTGGGACATGGACAGACTCCTGGTAGCGAAATGACCAGCTCTCTGCAGAACGCCCGATCGATGGACGCACCCGGAGCCGGTTCATGGGTTGATGGAGCTGTCGGATTCTGTATCGCAACGCAGGCGCCGTCTGTCCAACGCAGGCCTACGTTCGTGTAGGCATGCGCCTACACGGTTGAGACGTCGAGAGGATAGTAAGTGGCGGGCGCCGAAAGGCGGTTTGCTGCTACTTCGTCTTGCGGTTGCAGGCGGCGTACAGTCGGGTGCCGTCGGCATCGAGGGCGATGCCTTCGGATTCGACCGTCATCGTCGTCGCACCGTTGCTGTACCGCTCGTTGGCGCTCGATGCGATTCGATCGAGCCGGAACTCGCGGTCCGGGAAGAAGATCCACACCGATTTCCCGTCGGCCGCGTGACGCACGAGGAGGGTCTTGGCCTGCGCGCATTGAAACTCCACTGCCCCTTCGGGCAGGCGCTTGGGTTGCTCCTCGTCCGAGCGGGCCCAGGGCAGCCAGTTGGTCGAGCATGCGCTCAACACGAAGGACAGTGCAAGGATCGATATTCCCGTTTTCGACGACATCATGGTCTCCGTACGATCGCCGCTCGACGGCGTTTGCGGTCGGTCGGCACGTTTTGCGCACGCCAGGCGAGCGTGCGCGCCGCCGATGATAGCGTGTTCGGTGTCGCGGCAACGCGCATAGCCTTGTGCACCTAGTGTCCTGAGTCGGATATTCGTTGACACATTGCCGAACGATATCGTCAATGCGTCAGCGACAAAAGTGTCGAAATCGGCGCCAGACGCGAAGGAAACCGCAGCCAGGTTGGACACCTGGCGAGGATTTCCGACAAAGTATGGCGTCGATTCTCGGCGCTTTTGTTCAGCGAATTTCCGACTCAGGACACTAGCGACCGTTGGGGCGCCGTCGCTTGTCGGCGAGCGAAGTTGCATCGAGGCTCGGTTCGCTGCCGAGTGCCAGCATCGCGGCGCGCGCCTGATCGCGAAGGCTGACCGCGGCTTGCCATCCCGTTCCCTGCGGATGGATCGGCGCACCGATTCTGATATGGACTTGTCCGCGTGCCGGCAGCCAGCTCTTGTCTCGCAGGATCTCGCGCGCGCCGCTAATGGTGACGGGAACCACCGGTATGCCGGCATCGGCCGCAATCACGAATGCGCCCATGAGGAAGGGGCGCAGTCCGCTCTGCCGAGTGAAGGTGCCTTCGGGAAAGATCGCGAGCCGCTCGCCACGACGTGCCAGATCGGTGAATCGTCGAACGTCCTCGACCCCGCGGGCAGCATCGAAACGTTCGACGTACTCGGATCCCAGTGCACTCAAGAAAAGGCGCGAGATCGGGTGATGCACGAATTCGCGCTTGGCGATGAACGCATGCTGGCGTTCGAGCGCACCGACGATCAGTATGCCATCGAGATAGCTGCCGTGATTCGCCAGCAGAAGATAGGCTCCGCTCGGTGGCAGGGAATCGACGCCCTCGACGCTGAGCGGGATGCCGGCGAGACGGAAGAAAAGACGCGCAATCGTGCGGCTGACCTGCCATGCGCGCTGCGGGGCACCCGCGATCACGGTGGCGGTCCAGGCGATCGGGGCGAGCAGTACGAAGGCCGTCCAGGCACGCAGCCCGTAGGCCCACGCTGCGATTCGGCGCATCGTTCTGCCGGCACTGGCTTGTGCGCTGCGCAGACCGAGCCGCAGAAACTGCAGCTTCACGCCGGCGCGCCGCTGCCCGATGGTTCCGCTCAGGTACACGTCCCGGGTCGCTGCGCGCCGGATCTTGCCGCTGGACGTCTTGAGCACGGTATTCGATGGCGCGAGGACGACCTCATCGGGGGCTGCACCCAGCAGATCCATACCGAGTGCGTTGATGCGCTCGCGCAGCGCGTCGCGATCGGTCGATTGTCCTTCGCGCATCTCCACGATGGCTACGACGCGTTCCGTGCCGGTCGCGCCTTCGGCGACGCCGACCACGGCGACGCAACCCTTGCGCACGCCCGCCAGATTGCCGATGGCTTCCTCCAGCTCGTAAGGATAGAGATTGCGCCCGCCGCGGATGATGACGTCCTTCTCGCGACTGGTGAGGTACACATCGCCCCCGGCGAGATAAGCGATGTCACCCGAGTTCACCCAGTCGCCCTCGAAAAGTTTGCGCGTCTCTTCGGGATTGCGGTAGTACCCGCTGGTTGCCGAAGGGCCGCGGAACTGCAGGCGCCCGACGATGCGTTCGCCGACTTCGCGCCCGGTGTCGTCGACGATACGGATTTCGTGACCGGGCAGCGGCCGGCCACAGGCCACATAGCGCAACGCGGTCGGGTCGTCGGGGGCGGCGGGTACCGCCTTCAGCTCGTTGACGAGCGCCTTGCGATCGATGCGATCGACGATGACGCCCCGGCCCGGCGGGGGCAAGGCGAGACCGACCGTGCATTCGGCAAGCCCGTATACCGGTGCCAGCGCTTGTGGGGCGAGCTTGCTGCGAGCGAATCGCTCGGCGAATCGCTCCATCGTTTCGGCGCTCACCGGTTCCGCCCCGTTGGCGGCGTAGCGCCAGGAGCTGAGATCGATCTCGTCCAGGACCGCATCGGAGATTCGCCGCAGGCACAACTCGAAAGCGAAGTTCGGTGCCGCGGTAATCGTGCCCCGATGGCGGTGTATCGCCTGCAGCCAGCGTTCGGGCCGTGCGAGGAAATCGAGCGGCGACATGAGGATCAGCGGATTGCCATGATAGAGGCTCCCCATCCAGGCGCCGATCAGCCCCATGTCGTGATACAGCGGCAGCCAGCTGACCGCGACGTCGTCTGCATTGAGGGCGACCGCCTTGCCCCACGCGCGGATGTTCGCCAGCAGATTGGCATGCGTGAGCGTCACGCCCTTCGGGTTGCCTGTGCTGCCCGAGGTGTACTGGATGAACGCGATGTCATCGGGGGCGACGCTTGGCAGGCTCGCCTCCATCGTGGAGGCCCGCAGCTCGGGGACGGTGACCACCTCGCGCAATGAGGGTACCTCGGCGCGGAGGAACCCGGCGAGCAATCGCGCCTCCGGTACCGTGACGAGCACGACGGCTTGCGCGCTGTCGAGAATCGCGCACTGGCGCCGCAGATGATCTTCGAGCTGCGAGAGGCGCGCGGGCGGATAGATCGGCACAGGGATCCCGCCTGCGAGCAGGATGCCGTAAAACGTGTAAAAGAATTCGAGACTCGTCGGCAGCATGATCGCGACGGCCTGTTGCCGATCGACGCCGCGTTCGATCAGTCCCGCCGCGACTTCCCGGGATCGCTCGGCGAGGCTTGCGTAATCGAGCGCTTCGGTCTCGTCGCTGCTGCGATAGAACAGCACGTGCCGCCGCTTCGGTGCGCCGGTCGCGTACCAGTCGAGCATTTCGAGGAGTGTGCGGGCATCTTCCGGTGTGCCGATGACATCGGCGTTCGTGCCGGGATCGGCGTCGATCCGGATCGCGTGGACTTCGTGCGTCGACGCGCCGCTCGCACTGCGCAGGGCGACGAGCAATTCCCGCGGGGTCTCCACGGCGAGCAACTGCGCCTCCTCGATCCGGACGCGAAAAGCCTCCTCCACCCGATGCAGCAGTTCCACGCGTGCCAGGCTGTCGAGACCGAGGTCGGCGTCCAGGCGGCTGTCCGGGTTCACGCTGCGGTCGAAGCCGGGGTGCGTCTGACGCACGAGTTCGGTGACGAGCGCGATGACGGCCGCCAGTGCTTCCTGCGGATCCTCCGGCAGCCTGGGTGCCGTGTCGGTCACGTCGCGCTCAAGCGCGGCGACTGCGCGCGAGGGATTATTGCAGCACCCACTTGCCGTTGGTCACGCGGAACACCGACAGCAGACCCTGTTGCAGGTCGCCGTTGTTGTCGAAGGCAATGTCGGCAGTGATGCCGGCGTGGCGCACGTTGCGTAGGGCCGGCAGAAGTTTCGCCGGTGCCATGGTGTTGGCACGTTCCATCGCTGCGGCGACCACCATGACGGCATCGTAGAAATAGGGCGCGTAGAGGCCGATCTCCTGCTTGTGGCGCTCCCGGTAGCGCTGTGCGAAGGCCTTGCCTTCCGGCCGGCTCTCGAGTGCGGCGCCCGGCGTCGAAGCGATATGCCCTTCCGCCGCCGGACCTGCGAGCTGAATGAACTTTGCGGTGTTCATGGTCTCGCCGCCGAGCAGCGGAACGTCGATGCCGAGTTCCTTCATCTGCCTGGCCATCGGCCCCGCCTGGCCGTCGTAGCCGCCGAAGAAGATCGCATCGGGCTGCGCCTTGCGGATCGAGGTCAGGATATTGCGGAAGTCGACGGCTTTGTCGTTGGTGAACTCGCGCTTCACGACCTGTGCCTTTGCGGCACGAACGGTGTTCGTGAAGGCATCGGCGAGCCCCTGACCATAGGCGGTGCGGTCGTCGATCACGGCGAAGCGCTTGAATCGGAGGTTTTGCGTGGCGTAGCGGCCGAGTGCAGCGCCTTGTTTGTCGTCGTCGGCCATGATGCGGAAAGCCGTCTTGAATTTCTGTCGCGTGTATTTCACGTTCGTCGACACCGACACCTGCGGGATGCCCGCTTCGAAATAAAGCGTCGAGGCGGGCAGGGTAACGCCCGAGTTGAAGTGGCCGACCATGGCATGGATGCCGGCATCGATCAGTTTCTGAGCGACGATGGTGCCTACCTTGGGATCTGCCTGGTCATCCTCGATCAGGAGTTCGAAGCGCACCGGTTTGCCGCCGATCTTCATGCCGCGTGCGTTGAGATCGTCGATCGCCATCCGGGCGCCGTTTTGATTGTCCTTGCCGTAGTGGGCTTGAGGCCCGGTGAGGGGGGAGGCAAACCCGATCAGCACGACTGCCGGCGCCTGCGCCCGCGCACCGCCGCCGCCGAGAATTGCCAGCCCGAGGGCGACGAGCAGCGCTCTCCTTCCGGGCAATTCACGCATGAAACCAATCCTTTTGCTGGCGATCAGAACAGACCCTCGGCACACCGGGTTTTGCGAAGGGCAACGTGCTGCACTGGCGCGGCGCACTCAACGGCCCCAGCTCGGCTGGTTTACCCGCCCGAATGCGCGCGCGCCCAGGCGAATGCAGTGCCCTCAGGTCGAGTGCTGGTCCGTGCAGAGTCGATCGGGTCGGTTCGATCCGATCGATGCTATCGACGAGGGTAGGGGCTGTCAACGCAACCGACCGACCGTGATCGGTCGGTGCGAACGGCGGTGGCCGGGCGATGCGGGCTGCTTGCCGGCAGGGCGTACGAACCCGGCCGGATTGCGTGTGGAAGGCTTGAAGCGGTATCGACCCTCGAATCGCGCCGAGGGTATGCGAAGCAGAGCGATATGGAACGTTCGGATCAGCGCAGCGGGATCACGATCGGCGGGATGTCCACACGGACGACGACGCCCGGCGGGTAAGCGGGGACGTAATAATGCGGCGGGGGCGCAGCGTAGATGGGGCGCTGCACCACGATGCGTTCGCGAACGACGTAGGGCGGAGCGTAGTAGGGTCGGATGACATGGCGTTCGTAGTAGCGGTCGTGGTGGCGACCGTGCCAGTGCTTGTGGTGATGCGGATGACCGTGCGTCCAATGGCGATGATCGTGGTGATCGTGGGCACTGGCCGTGGCGCTCAGGCCCAGCGCGGCGATGGCCAGACCGGTCAGCAGTGCGGTGCGCGTCAGGTTCATCTCGTTCTCCTCGGGGGATGGCTCGACGGAAAAAGTTCGAGCATGGGATCATGCTAGAGGGCGAGCCCGGTGAATGCTGTAAACCTTCGTAAACGAATGTAACGGACGCATCGATCGGGCTGCGTTTCATGCTGTTGGCGAAATGCTGTTCTTCGCGATGACTCGCACCCGAAAACGTGACCGCCGCAGCCAACCGCCGGCCTGTGGGTCTAGCGACCTGTCGGACTGGATTTCACGCGCTGCGTTCTGGGCACCACCCGAAGGGACGGGGCGCTTTTCGCGCAGGGCGTTGTCGGCCGACTTAGTCGCACTTCTCGATATCGGCTGCGTCGTCCTTCTAGCCCTGCACGAAAAGCACTCCAGTCGCAGTCGTGAAATCCAGTCCTACAGGCTGCTCGTGTCCATCGCTCCCGCAGGCTCGACGCAGTCGATAGAATGGTGCATCCCCCAACCACGCGACGAGAACCGGCACATGCAGCTCTGGCAAGGACGCACCGACGAGCAATGGGAGCAGGCGCAGCACGACATGTTGGCGTCCGGCCTGGGCGACGGATTGCCCGTCGTGCCGCCGACGGCCGAGCGTGTCGAACGCATGCTCGGCGCGTACGCTGAGCGCGCGAACGAGGAGATCTGCCAGCTGGCGCCGCTGTTTGCGACGGTGAGCTGGCAGGATGTCGCGGTGAACGCAGTCATGGCCGGCTGCACCCCGGATTGCCTGCCGGTCGTGGCAGCTGCAGTGGACGCCCTGGCCGATGGCGAATTCAACCTCATCGGCATTTCGACCACGACCGGCTCGGCCGCGACGATGGTCGTCGTCAACGGGCCTGTCGCGTCCCGCATCGGCATGAACGCCGGGGCCAATGCTCTGGGGCCGGGCAACCGTGCCAATGCGACGATCGGCCGTGCGGTCCGCCTCGTCCTGCAGAATGTCGGGGGCGCGCGTGTCGGTGAGATCGACATGGCTACGCTGGGTCAGCCCGCCAAGTACACCTTCTGTCTCGCCGAGAACGAAGCGCAGACGCCCTGGGATCCCTTGCACGTCGAACGCGGCTTCGCGCGCAGCGACGACGTGGCCACGGTCTTCGGTACGTCGGGCATCGTCGAAGTCGTCGATTCGTGCAGCCGCACCTGCGACGAACTGGCGCAGACCTTCGCCCAGTCCATGCTGATCGCGGGCACCGTCGGCGGCGCAGGTCTCCTCGGGGGCGGCGAACCGCTGATCGTGCTTCCGCCCGAACTCGCCAACTTCCTGCATCAATCGGGATGCAGCAAGGCGGCGTTCAAACGCGCGATCTGGGAGCGCGCGGTTCTGAGCCTGGAGCAACTCTCTCCTGCCGTGCGCGACCATCTCACCGGAAGGCTGAGCGGCGTTGCGGGAATCGATCCACAAGCGCCGCTCCGGGTGGCGACGGTGCCTGACGACATCCTGGTCGTGGTTGCCGGGGGCGTCGGGGTCAAGGCGGCATACGTCCCGACCTGGGGCGGCTCGACGCGAGCGATCAGTCGCAAGCTGCGTTGAGAATTCCTGCGGACGGCCGCTAACGCTTTGTCCGCATCGGTGCCTCGCCCCCGCATCGCCGGCGGCGCCTGTTGATTTTCCCTGGCGTCCGGCTTGGTCGAACTTCCCCTTTGCCGCTCAAGAGGTCGTGCCGCCCGTCCGTAATCGCCTGTAGGGCGTCTTCCAACGTTGGTGGGCGCCCGACAACCAGCAAAGGCGAGCCGATGTACCCGTATGAAAACCCCCTGAAGATCCCGAAGGTCGAGAAGGCGGTAACGCTCTGGACGCATCCGGACGGTCTGGTTCTCGGCTCGATCTACCTGCACATGGGCGAACCGGATCGTCCGGGCGGCGAGGATCCCTGGGCCGTCATGAACGGTCCCGAGGACTTCCTGGTGGTGCGCCGACAGGATCCCGAAGAGCTGCGCTTCTACAACAAGGCGTCGCTCATTCGCGTCGAATACGCCGAAGCCGATGCAAGTGGCCGCGATGGCGGCAAAGAGCTCCCGTGCCGAGTGCACATGATGGATGGTTCCATCATCGATGGCGTCATGCGCAAGTCGCTGCCCCCGGAACGCTCGCGGCTCTACGACTACATGAACACCGACAATCCGCGCTTCCTCAAGCTTTACGTGGACGAAGGCAACGCGTGCCTCGTCAACAAGACCTACGTGGGCTACATCATGACCCGCGAAGACGCCGCCGAGGCATAGATCGCTCCGCCCATGGGCATTCTGGATACATTTCACGTCTCGCGTTCGATCGCCACGGTGCTCGCCGGACGCAATTCGAGCGCGGAGGTCGTCAGCGCCCTTTCGCGGCTGCGCGAGGTCGGCCGCCGTGCGATCCCGAAGATCGTTCTGGCGCTGCCCGACGATCCGCCGGGCGACCCGCTCACCCATCTGCTCGCGGAACTGATTTCGACGACGACGCTGCCGGTCATCGTCGAACAAGGCATGCTCAATCAGGACCAGCAGGTGGTGTCTCGCGTGCGTGCGGCCCTGGCGCGCGCCACCAAGTACGACCCCAATCGGCTCGTCGAACTTTACTCCGGGGCGGGCGGCGCTCTGGTGAACTTGTCGGACATCGTGCTCGCGCGCAAGGAAGCGATTACGCCGAAGACGGTGCTGCGCATCCTCGATAGCGCGCACAAGGACAATCAGCCCACGCTCTTCAAGCTCGTCTCGCAGCTCGCGACCGAGGCGATGGTGCCGCATCTGATCGCCTTCAGTCGCAATGCGGACTGGGAGGGGCGCTACTGCATCGCTCAGACGCTGGCAAAGTTCTCGTCCGAGCCCGTGCGCGATACGTTGCTGCGCTTTCTCAAGGATCCGCACAAGCAGGTGCGTCAGGCGGCCGTGGAAGGCCTGGGGGCGCTCACGATCCCTGTGCCGGCCGGTCCGATCGCGGCGTTGCTGCGCGATACCGATCTCATGGTGCAGACGCGCGCCATCGAGACGATGATCAAGCTGAACGATCCGCGCGCCGTGCGCGATCTGCTCTCGATCCTGCAGGATGAATCGGAGCATGCCCGCCGCGCGGCCGTCGAAGTGCTGAACGCGATCGGCGATGCCAGCGCCATCAAGGATCTGCTGCACGCGATGAAGGACCAGGATTGGTGGGTGCGCGTGCGCGCGGCGGATGCGCTCGGCGCCATCGGCGGCCCGAAGGTGATCGACGCGGTGCTTGCCCTGCTCGAAGACGACGATGAATTCATGCGCCGTTGCGCCGTCGAGATTCTAAACACGACGAAGGATCCTCGCGCGTTCGACAAGCTCGTCCAGGCGCTCGACGACCCGGACTGGTGGGTACGCGAGCGTGCACTCGACGCACTCGCCAACATGCGCGATCCGCGCGCCGTACCTGCGATATCCCGCTTCCTCGACTACGACAACGAAGCGACCCCGGTCGCCATTCGCGCGCTGGCGGCGATCGGCGACACGCGCGCGGCAGGGATGATTGCGCAGAAGCTCGAAAGCGACGACGAGGCGATACTGCGCGAGGCGATCACTGCGCTCGAAGCGATGACGGACGCGAAAAATGCCGAGTCGGTCGTTGCGGGGCTCAGCCTGCTTGCGCGCAGGCCCGTGTCGCAGGACATCGTTCAATCTGCGACGCGCGCACTCAACGCCATTTCAGCGCGCGTGCGCGGCCGACCGATGGCGTCCGATTCGGACCAGCGGGCCGCGTTGCCCTTGCAGTCGGGGCGCACCCGCGTCCTTCAGGCGGTGCCGACGCAAGCGCCGTCGCAGCCCTCGCAGCCCTCCGGTCCCACAACCGGCAAGGTGCCTGCCGCCTCTGCGCCGCCGCCCCTGTTCGGCGAGACGATCGATCTCGCCAAGCTCACCGCCGGACAGGTCATCGGCGGACGCTACAAGGTCAAGCGCGAACTGGGCCGCGGGGGGTTCGGCGTGGTGCTGCTCGTCGAGGACCTGATGGTCGCCGAGGACATCGCACTCAAGCTGATCAGTCCGCATCTCACCGAAGACCAGGTGGCCATCACGCGCATGGTCCACGAGGTGCGCTACGCGCGCAAGATCACGCACGAGAACGTGATTCGCATCCACGACTTCGTCAGTTTCGGCAAGACCTACGCAATGTCGATGGAGTACTTCGCCAGCACTCCGTTGACACGCAAGATCCGGCGCGGCCGCAAGCTGCCGAAGCAGGAGGCCTTGCGCATGGTGCGCGACATCCTGCGTGGCGTGTCGGTTGCCCATGGAGCGGGCATCGTGCACCGCGACCTGAAGCCCGCGAACATCCTCGTGAACGACGAAGGCGTACTCAAGATCGTGGACTTCGGACTCGCGGCCGCCATGAGCCATACCAACTCGCGCGTCACCAAGACCGGCCATCTGGTCGGGACGCCGACCTACATGGCACCCGAGCAGGTGCGCGGTTTGCAGATCGATCAGCGCACCGACCTCTATGCGCTCGGAGTGATCATGTACGATATGTTCACCGGTGTGCCGCCCTACATTGCGGACAATCCGATGGGTGTGCTGTACCAGCACCTCGAAGGCAAGAAGGTGTCGCCGAGCGAGCACAATCCCGACGTCTCCGCCGACCTCGAGGCGGTCATCCTGAAAGCGATGGCAGTCGACCCCGAGGCGCGCTATCGATCTGCCGCGGAGATGCTCGACGTGGTCGAATCCCTGATGCTGCGCGAGGCCGCTTGATGGACGAATCGATGCTCGAAGCAAATGCAGTTCGCACGGAGACACCCGCATGAGCCAGGCAGCGCGGATCGACGCGTTCCTGCAACTCGGGCGCGAACAGGGAGCCTCCGACATCCACTTCGCCGTCGGCATGCCGCCGGTGCTGCGCATGCATGGCGACATCCAGCCGATTCGGTATCGCGAACTGAGCGCGGACGAATGCCGCAGCCTGATCTTCGAGATCCTGAACGAAGCGCAGAAAGCGCAGTTTGCCGACGGGCATGACCTCGACTTTTCCTACTCGCCGAAGCCCGGCGAGCGTTATCGCTTCAACGTGTTCCGCAAGATCGGCGGCATCGCTGCGGTCGTGCGTATCGTGCCGACCGCAGCCGCCACGCTGGAAGACCTCGGGTTGCCGCCGGTGGTGAAGAAGCTGGCGCAGGCGCATCAAGGCCTGCTGCTCGTGACCGGGGCGACCGGCACCGGCAAATCGACCACGCTCGGCGCGATCATCGATCACCTCAACTCGACCCGCAAGCTCAACATCATCACGCTCGAAGATCCGGTCGAGTTCATGCATCAGAGCAAGATGTCGCTCGTCGTGCAGCGCGAGGTGGGCAGTTCGGTCGGCAGCTTCGCCGAAGGACTGCGGGCTGCGCTGCGCGAGGATCCGGACGTGATTCTGGTGGGCGAGCTGCGCGACGCCGAAACGATCTCCATGGCCATGATGGCGGCCGAGACCGGGCACCTCGTGCTCGGTACGCTGCACACGACGAGTGCGGCCAAGACGCTGGATCGCATCATCGATTCCCTGCCTGCCGAACAGAAGGCGCAGGGTCTGTTGTTCCTGTCGCAGAACCTGCGCGGCGTCATCAGTCAGGTGCTGGTCAAGCGCCCGGACGGGCGCGGCCGCAAGGCGATCGTCGAAGTGATGGTTCTCACGCCCGCGATCTCGAATCTGCTGCTGACCGGAAAACAGTTTCAGATTCCCGCCGTCATGCAGACCGGCAAGGATACCGGCATGCGCCTGCTCGATCAGGCGCTGCTCGAGGCGATCCAGAACAAGGAGGTCGATCCCGACGATGCGTATCTGCAGGCACACGACAAGAAGCAGTTCCAGCGGTTCGTGAACGACCGGCGGCTCGTGCCGCAGGTGGCTCTCGTCGGCCGCTGATCCCCGGAGACGCTGCATGGCGCGCATCGATACATTTCTCGAACTGCTGGTGAAGCAGGACGGCTCGGACCTGCACCTGATTTCCGGCAATCCACCTCGCATTCGCATGCACGGCGAACTGATCGGCGTGAAATATCGCGACCTCTCCGCTGCCGAGACGATGGCACTTCTCAACGAAATCATGTCGGACGCCGCACGAGAGGCCTTCGAGACGCGCAGTTCGATCGACTTCGCCTATGCGATTCCCAATCTCGCGCGCTTTCGGGTGAATGTCTATCGTCACGTGAACGGCGTCGGTGCGGTCCTGCGCGTGATACCGACCGTCATCAAATCGATGGAGCAGCTCGGCCTGCCGTCGGTGCTTGCCGGGTTCTGCCAGCAGCGCAAGGGGCTGGTGCTTTGTACCGGGCCGACCGGATCGGGCAAGTCCACCACGCTGGCCGCACTGGTCGATCACGTCAACACGACGCGCAAGGGGCATATTCTGACGATCGAGGATCCGATCGAGTTCGTGCATCCGAACAAGGCTTGCCTGATGAGCCAGCGTGAGGTCGGCTTCGATACGCTGAGCTTCTCGGCAGCGCTGCATTCGGCGCTGCGGGAGGATCCGAACGTCATTCTGGTCGGTGAAATGCGCGATCTCGAAACCATCTCTCTCGCCGTGACGGCGGCCGAAACCGGCATTCTCGTGTTCGGCACCCTGCATACGAACGGGGCGGCGGCAACGGTCGATCGCATCGTCAACGTGTTTCCGCCCGGCGATCAGGGCCGCATCCGCAGCATGCTTTCGACCTCCTTGCTCGGCGTGGTATCGCAGCAGCTCGTCAAGAAGTCCGATGGCAAGGGACGCGTCGCCGCACTGGAAATTCTCGTCAACAATCCGGCGGTCTCGAACATACTGCGCGACGGCAAGACCGAGCAGATCGCCACTGCGATTCAAAGCGGCAGCCTGCAGGGCATGCAGAGCATGGATATGGCACTGCGACGTCTCATGGACGCCAAGGTGATCACCGGCAAGGAAGCGTATCGCAAGGCCATCAACAAGCGCGAGTTCGATATGTATGCGGAGCCCGAGCTTGCCGCCTGATACAGGAAGGGCGCGCCTGCGGTCGCTCGAGGTCCCTCGGCTCGAGATCGTTGGCGTTTCCGATGTCGGGCGGATCCGCGAGCGCAACGAGGATGCCATCGACTGGGATGCTTCGCTCGGCGTGATCCTGCTTGCGGACGGCATGGGCGGAAGCCAGGCTGGTGACGTCGCGAGTCGCACCGCTCTTCAAAGCATCAAGGAAGATCTTCGGCGGGCCCTATCCGACGTGTCCCGGCATGGGCCGCGGGCGAACACCCGTGAGGTGCGTGGCCTGCTGGTCGTGGAACTCGTGCGGCGTGCGAACCAGGGTGTGCGCAAGATCGCAGCGCGCGACAACCGGTTGAACGGCATGGGCACAACGCTCGTCATGGTGCTCGTCGCCCCTGATTTCATCACGGCTGCGCATGTCGGCGATTCGCGGCTCTATCAGTGGAAGGACGGCGCCCTCAGTCGGCTGACCGAAGACCACAGCATGGTGCAGGAACTGGTGCAGCGCGGGCAGCTCAATGCCACCCAGGCTGCCCGCTCGCGTCACCGCAATGTCATTACCCGTGCACTCGGCAAATCGCAGGATGTCACGGTGGATGTGGCGCATCACGACATTGTGCCCGGCGATCTCTTTCTCTTGTGCAGCGACGGGCTGACGAACATGCTGACCGACGCCGAACTCGTTGCGGCGCTTGCGGCGCATCCGGACGATCTCGACGCTGCCGCGCGCAATGCGGTGCGGCTGGCCAACGAGCGCGGCGGGCGCGACAATATCTCGGTGGTCCTGATTCGGATTCTGGCGAACGACAATGAGTGAACCGGATACCGCGAACGTCAAACTGGCGACGCTCTTTGCAGACGTCGCCGAAAGCACGCGGCTATACGAGCTGTTCGGCGATGCGACTGCGTACGCCGCCATCGATGGCTGTCTCTCGGCGATGAAGGGTGCCACCCGGGAATTCGGCGGGCGCACGATCAAAACCATCGGCGACGAACTGATGGCCGTGTTTCCCACCGCTGAAGCGGCGTGTCAGGCGGCGATCGAGATGCAGTGGCGGATCGCGGACCTGCCACCCGTCGGCGAAGTCAAGCTCTCGATCCGGATCGGTTTTCACTACGGCGCCGCCGTCGAACACGAGGGGGATGTCTTCGGCGACTCCGTCAACGTCGCGGCGCGTCTCACGGAAGTGGCCAATCCGCGTCAGATCATCGTGAGCGGTCAGGTGACCGCGCAGCTGTCTGCGCCGCTGGCAGCGTCGACGCGCCGGCTTTGGCCCTTGCCGCTCAAGGGCAAGGCGGAGCCCATCGACGTGATCGAAGTCCTCTGGGCGGGCGACGAAGAAGCCACGGTGACGCTGTCGGCGCAGTTCGAGCCGCCGCGGGTACCGCTGCGATTGCGGCTGCGCTATCGGGGCGATGAAGTCGTCGTCGACGCAGCCCATCCCAAGGTGGATATCGGCCGAGATCCGGCAAACGAGGTGGTGGTCGACGCGCGCAACGCTTCGCGTGTTCATGCGCGCGTCGAGTGGCGGCGCGACAAGTTCGTGCTGATCGATTTGAGCACCAACGGCACCTACGTGGTCGATGCGCAAGACCAGGAAACCCGACTGCGCCGCGAAGAGTTCATCCTCGATGGCGATGGCAAGATTTCATTCGGCCGCTCGCTCAGCGCGGGCGGCGGCGGTGCGGTAGAGTTCTATTGCGAGTATTCGAACCCGGTCTCGTCGATCTCGTTCGAGCTGCCGACGCTGCAAGGGCGCTGAGTCAACGAGGTTCAGATCAGCCCGCGCGCAATCCCGCCGTCGACCAGGATCGACTGGCCTGTGACATAGCTCGTCTTGTGCGAGGCCAGGAAAACCACCATCGAGGCGATCTCTTCGGGCTGGCCGAAGCGCTGCATCGGAATCTCGGCTGAGAATTCGCGCACGATCTCGTCGGGCGATACGCCGCGTTCCCTGGCGAGCTTCTCGGCGCGTTGGATCCAGAGTGGCGTGAGCGTGCGCCCGGGTGATACCGAGTTCACCCGGATGCCATGCGGCTGCAGCTCCGCGCCCAGCGTCTTCACGAGCGCGATCAGACCAGCCTTGCTGACGTTCGAGACGATCTGATGCGGGTATGGCATGCGTGCGCCCGCGGCCCCCAGAATCACGATGCGGGCGTTACGGGCCTGCTTGAGCAGATCGAGATGGGCGCGCACGACGCGCACGGCACCGAGCACGTTGAATTCGAAGCTGGCGATCCATTGCGAATCGTCCAGATCCTCGAAGAGGGCGCGGTGACTGCCCCCGACCGCGTTGACCAGGATCGGTAGCGTGGTCGTCTGCTCTCCGACCCATGCACGCAGCCTGGCAACATCCTCAGGTTTCGTTATGTCGGCTGCGAATCGACCCACTGTGACGCCGCAGTCGCGTTCCAGCGCTGCCGCTGCCGTTGCAAGCTTTTGCTCGTTGCGCGAGCAGAGCATGACGCGGGCGCCTTCCTCCGCGAGCCCCTTGGCGCATTCGTAGCCGATGCCTTCGCTGGCGCCGACGACCAGTGCGGGTTCACCTCGAATTCCGAGATCCATGCCGTTCCTCGATGCAGTTGCTTGTGCGGCGCTAATCGATGCGAGCGCCGGTTTCCTTGATGACCTGGCCGTACTTGTCGTAGTCGCTCTTCAGACGCTTCGCGAATTCGGCAGGTGTCATGGGCATGGGATCGAGCGTCTGGGCGCTCAACTTGTCGGCGACGCCCGAATCCTTCAGTGTCCTGATCATCTCGGCATTGAGCTTGTTCACGATCGCAGCGGGTGTGCGCGCCGGAGCGAAGGCGCCTACCCAGGCGGTGAATTCGTATCCCGGCACGCCGGCCTCTGCGATGGTCGGCACGTCGGGCATTTGCTTCACGCGGTCGTTCGACGACACGGCGAGCGGCCGAATCTTGTTCGCCTTCAATTGCGTGAGCACGGAGCCGATCGTGGCGAGCATGGCCTGGGTCTCTCCCGATACGAGGGAGAGTCCTGCCGGGCCGCCGCCCTTGTACGGTACGTGGCTCATTTTCACCTTGGCCATCGAAGCCACCATGGCCATCGACAAGTGCACGAAACTGCCATTCCCGGAGGACGCGTACACGATTTCGTTGGGTCGGGAGCGGGCAAGGGCGATGAACTCCTTGAGCGTCTTGGCGGGCAGGGTCGGATGCACGGCCAATACGCCGACCTGACGGCCGAGCGCCGTGATGCCGATGAAATCGTTCAGCGTGTCGTAGGGCAGCTTGCGATACAGGTGCGGATTCGCAACATGCGTTGCCGAATGAATCATGATCGTGTAGCCATCGGGCTCCGATTTCGCCACGACATCGGAGCCGATGGTACCTGCCGCGCCGCCCCGGTTATCGACGATGAACTGCTGCTTCGTGTTTTCCGTGAGCTTCTGCGCCACGATGCGCGCAGTGATGTCGTTTGCTCCGCCCGGTGGCCACGGTACGAGCACGCGAACCGTCTTCGACGGATAGTCTTGGGCGAACGCCGGGAAGGCAGCAGAGACGGCGACGATCAGCGCAACACCGCGAGCGGTCAATGACATCGTGTGTTTCCTCCAGAATCGGATTGAACGCGGCCGGGGGCGGTGGTGCTAGCCTTCACACTCATCAGCCTGCCGCGTGAGGTCCGGCGATGATACGCATGCCGCGCGCGTTAGGGGAGATCTCGGGCCGGAAAATCGTTCCGTTTCGAGGTGTCGCGTACGTGCCCACGTCAATCGCATGGGCTTGAGTTTGTGGGGGCGCAGCGTCAGGTGTGGTGAACGCTGCGCTTCGGTCGGTCCACGTCGACCTTCGGGGGGCGGTCTGGCGCTTGGGTTGCGACGGGCCGCCCCGTGACGCGATGAAATGCTATCCGGCAGCGCGCAGGGATGTTCACCGCTGCAGTCAGCGTTCCTATCGATGCTTCTTGAGGATATCGAGCAGTTCCTCGGACGGGACGAGACCGCGCGGATCGTTCATGGCGACATAACGAACGATGCCGCTCTTGTCGACGATGAACCAGGCACGCTTCGATCGCAGATACCCGGCGATCCGCTTCGGATCGGCGGCTGCGGTGGGATCGTCGTTCAATACCCCGTAGGCACGGCTCATGGTTCGGCGTA
>JBIKKL010000172.1:0-8650 GCA_044360365.1 Burkholderiales bacterium
AAATCAAGTCCGACAGACTCCTGGCGTAGGCAGGTACGGCGCCGCTTCGAACGGAGCACCATGCGTATCCTGCTGAGCAACGACGACGGCTACTTCGCGCCGGGATTGGCGGCATTGCACGCGGAACTGTCCGGGCTGGGCGACGTGACGGTCGTCGCCCCCGAGCGCGACCGCAGCGGATCGAGCAACTCCCTGACGCTCGATCGGCCCTTGTCCGTGCGGCGGGCACCCAACGGGTTCTTCTTCGTCAACGGCACACCGACCGACTGCGTTCATCTCGCAGTGACCGGGTTGCTCGATTTCCAGCCGGATATGATCGTCTCGGGCATCAACGACGGCGCCAACATGGGCGACGACACGATCTACTCCGGGACGGTCGCGGCGGCTACGGAAGGCTTCCTGCTGGGTATTCCGTCGATGGCGGTCTCGCTTGCGGGCGGGCGGTCCGTTCACTTCGCCACAGCGGCACGGGTCGCCCGGACGCTGGTTGAGCGCTTCGCATCGGGAGCGCCCGCGGGGAGCGTACTGCTCAACGTGAACGTACCGGACGTGCCCTTCGAAGCCCTCGGTGCGATGGAAGTGACGCGTCTCGGCAAGCGTCACAAGGCGGAGCCGGTCGTGAAAGGCGCGAGCCCGCGCGGCGAAACGGTGTACTGGGTCGGCGCTGCGGGCGGAGCCCAGGATGCCGGCGAGGGGACGGATTTCTACGCGGTCGCAAATCGGCGCGTGTCGCTTACGCCGCTGCAGATGGATCTCACGCATTTCGCGCAGTTGGGCGCCGTGCGCGACTGGCTGGTGCGAGAGTCGTGACCGAACGCGTGCGTGGCATCGGCATGACGTCGGAGCGTACCCGGATGCGCATGGTCGAGCGTCTGCGTCAGGCCGGCGTGCGCGACGAGAGGGTACTGGCGGCGATGGGGCAGATTCCGCGCCACATCTTCGTCGACGACGCCTTGTCGAGTCGCGCTTACGAGGACATGTCGTTGCCCCTGGGTCATGGGCAGACGATCTCGCATCCGCTGACGGTGGCACGCATGTGCGAGCTTGCGCGCGGCGGCCGTGAACTCGGGCGGGTGCTGGAGGTCGGAACGGGGTGCGGTTATCAGGCCGCTGTACTGTCGTGCATCGCGAGGGAGGTGTTTTCGGTGGAACGGATCGCACCGCTGCTCGAAGCGGCCCGTGTACGCATCCTGCGTGAGCTGCGTTTGCGCAACGTGCGCATGAAGCATGCGGATGGTGCCGAGGGGCTTCCCGAGGCATCGCCGTATGACGCCATCGTGATGGCTGCCGCGGCCACGCAAACGCCTCGAGCCTTGGTCGAGCAGCTGGCGCCGGGTGGTAGAATGGTGCTGCCGTTGGGCAACGCCAAGCAGCGTCTTTGTTTGATCGAACGCACGGCCGGCGGCGTGACCGAAAGCCTGCTGGAAGAGGTTCATTTCGTTCCCTTGCGGGCTGGTGTCATTCGATGAAATTTCCGCTTCGCTACTTGGGGGTTGCGTTCGTTCTGGGCATCGTCCTGAGCGGATGCATGGTCGCAAAGAAGCCGGCGCCTGTCGTGGAGCGCGCGCCGGAGAAGATTCGTCCGGTGGCCAAGCCCAAGGCGGCGCCGCCCGTCGACCAGCGTCCTGACACCTACGTGGTGAAGCGCGGCGATACGTTGTACGGCATCGCGCTCGATCACGGCCAGGATTTTCGCGATATCGCGCGCTGGAGCAATCTCGCCGATCCGAATGCCATCGAGGTCGGCCAGGTCTTGCGCGTCCGGGATCCCGCGGCTTCGAAGCCCCTCGTGGCGGCGGCGCCCGACGCCGGTACCTCGCCGGGTGGGGCTGTTACAACCCCCTACCAGGCGGCACCGGTGGTCGAAGGCAGGACGGTGGGCGCGCAGACGACCACACCATTGCCTGAACAGAGGGCAGCCACGGCCGGATCGCCGGATGCCTCGGTCGTGAGCACGCCGCTCGCGGTCAAGGTGCCTTACTCCGACGCCGCATTGGCGAAGCTGCGCGAGGCACCTTCTGCGCCCAAGCCGACGCCGGAGGCAACCGCAGCGGGCACGAAACCCCCGACGCCTTCGATCAATGCCTCGGAAGAAACCGACGGCGTTGCCTGGAGCTGGCCTGCGAAGGGAACGGTCATCGCGAATTTCAACGAGAACGGCGGTCCGAAGGGTGTGCAGATTGCCGGCGAGATGGGTCAGCCGGTGCTGGCCAGCGCCGGGGGGCGTGTCGTGTACACCGGCAGCGGGCTGCGCGGTTATGGCAACCTCGTCATCATCAAGCACAACAACACGTATCTGTCGGCTTACGCCCACAATCGTGCTGTGCTCGTGAAGCAGGGCGACAACGTCTCCAAAGGGCAGAAGATTGCCGAGATGGGCAATTCCGATGCGAGCCGCGTGATGCTGCATTTCGAGATCCGTCGGCTCGGCAAACCGGTCGATCCCGTCAAGTTTCTGCCGCCTTCTTCTTGAGGCAGCATCGCTGGGAGCAAATGCCGGACGGGCATTCGACGCCGCGATCTCGCTGTGGATGCGGTTCGATGGTTCGCGGCATCCGGCACCGTGCGACACCCGCGCGGACAATGCCGTCGATCATGCGGTCGGCCGTCAGACCCTCAGTGCCCTGACGCGGTCTCGCAGGTCTTTCACGGCGTCGGCCCCCGTCAACTTTCCGTAGCGCAGCTTCACGTAGAGATCCGTGATGCCGGCAATGTCTGCAGTGCGCTCCGGCAGCAGCGTGATTGCCCGTGCAGCAAAGGCGACAGGTCCTTCGGATGGATCGCGAGCGGCACCGCGGCGAGCGAGCTTTCGACAGAATCGTTCGTAGGCGGCGGCTGCCGGATCGCGCGAGCGTCGACTCAGGTGTCGCAGCAGCGTGTAGGCGAACACCAGAGTGATCAGTGCCGTCATGCCGGCGAGTATGAACGCAAGTGTCTGCCAGGTGGCGCGATCGAGGCCGACGCGGGAGAGCAGCCAGAACTGGCGCTCCGGGTTGTAGCCGAGGACCCACTGGTTCCAGCTGTTTGCGAGCGAGTCCCAGGTGAAGCGCAACTGTCTCAACCATTCGATGTCGCTTCGTACCAGGAGAGGCAGGGACGTGCTGGTCGGCATGGCTGCGGCGATTCCCGATTCGACCCGAAGCGGCGACACGGCGGCCGTGGGATCGACCCGTATCCACCCCTCGTTCGCGAACCATACCTCCGCCCAGGCGTGCGCTTCCGACTGACGCACGATCACGTAGTCGCCCACCGGATTGAGTTCGCCGCCCTGATATCCGGTGACCACGCGGGCCGGGATGCCGGCCGCGCGCATCAGGAAGACGAATGCCGAGGCGTAGTGTTCGCAGAACCCGCTGCGTGTATTGAACAGAAAATCGTCGACAGGATGCTCGCCGAGCAGCGGCGGCGAGAGCGTGTAGAAGAACTGCTGGGTACGGAACATCGCGAGCACCTGGTCCATCATGTCGCGCTCGGTGCGTGCAGCGCTGCGCATGTTCTCGGCGAGACTGCGTGCGCGCCAGTTGTAGCCCTCGGGCAGTTGCAGTGCCCGGCGTCGCTCCAGTGCGGTGAGGCCCTCGTAACCGAAGCGATACGTGGTATGCGAAGTCATCTCGTAGCGTATCCGCTGCCGCACCGGTGTTCTCGACAGCATCTGGAAATCCGCCGTGAAGCGGCTATCGGGCAGGAGCTTCGCGGGCAGATCGAGCGCGAAGAGCCAGCGTTTCTCGTGGGGCTCCAGCGTGACCGTGTAGCTGACGGGCGTGCCGCCGGGGGAATACGTGGGTGCTCCACCTTCGAAGGAGATGCCGGTGTGCCAGGTCATGCCGTCGAAGTACCACAGAACGGGGCCGCGCCAGTACATCTGCGTGGGCTTGGGCGGAGGTCCCTGGAACTGGACGCGAAACGCCACGGCATCCGACAGGCTCAATTGGCTCAGCGTGCCGGGGCTCATGGAATCCGAGAGCCCGGTCATGCCGGAGAATGCGTCGCGCGGCAGTCCCCAAAGCGGACCCTGCACGCGCGGGAAGAGCAGAAAGAGCACCAGCATGAGCGGCGTGGCCTGCGCGAGCATCTTGCCCGACATCTGGAGCCGATCCTGATAGCGCATGCTGCCGCTGGGGGTCTGCAGCCCGATCATCGTTGCGGTCACGACCCAGACTGCAACCAGCATCAGAAGCGCCGTGGGAATGGTCTGCGAATACAGGAACTCGGTGAGTACGACGAAATAGGAGAGGAAGATGACGACCATGGCGTCGCGCAGATTCTTCATCTCAAGCAGCTTCAGCGTAAGCATCACGACCAGCAGTGCGACCCCTGAATCGCGACCGAACAGCGTACCGAAGCTCAAGTACACGCCGGCCGAACCGCCTGCGACAAGCACGAGCAGCAGCCACTTGCTCGGCAGTGTGCCGCTGCGCGTCGCGATATGGAGTCGCCAGACCATGACCAGCACGCCGAGCAGCGAGATCCACGTCGGTAAGCGCTCGACGTGCGGCAGGCTGACGAGGACCATGGACAAGGTCATCCAGGCGACGTCGCCGCGGTCCAGGGTGTTCCTCGTCATCGATGCGCCTCGAACAATGCGAGCGCGTGCAGGCAGCGCGTGCGCTGACCGGGTCCGACGTCGGGATCGATGGTGACATCCGCGAGACGCAGGCCGAAGGCGACGTCCTGCATGTCGGCCTCGATGACCCAGCGCGCGAGCCGCGAGAGGCGTTCTTCCACGGTCATCGACGGGGGAAGCGTACTAAAGTCGAGCCAGAGATGCGTGTCCGCGCGGCCGCTGAAGACCTTGCTCATGAGGCCGCTGCCCCGGGCGTCGGCCTTCCAGGCGATCCGGCGCGTCGAGTCCCCCGGCTGGTAGGCGCGCAATCCCGAAAAATCCTCGTTGCCGCTCGCCGAGGCGGCGCCTTCGCCGCGTTCTCCGCTCGGCGGCGGCAGCGGTACACCGGGATCTTCGGGACGAGGATAGACCACGCAGTGCATGTCGAGATCGATGTAGGACCAGGCGCGGAACAGCCCGAGCGGATAGCGCGTTCTGAACATGGTCCGACCCATGGGAAGGAGGCCGCGCCGCTCGGTTTGCCGACGCAGCGATACGATAGCCTCTTCGTTGGGTCGCACGTCGAACGGGCTCGGTTCGCCCTGCGCCGGAATCGCCTCGATGGCAAAGCGCGAGACACGTGCCCAGTTCTCGACGCGCAGCTTGAACTCGGCGTCTTCGCCGGCGAACACCGGCCGCGGATGCATGGTGGAGACACGCAGGTTGGCGAGATTGCGGAACGTGTAGAGCATGCCGTTCAGGCCGAGCCCGGCGAGGAGGAACGTCAGGATGAATCCCAGCGAGAGGCTGTAGTTGATGGAACCGGCCAGCATCACGCTGAGCACTGCCAGGTAGATCAGACCGTGCGCCGTGGGCAGGATGAAGACCTTGCGGTGACCGAGGACGATGGGCGACGTCTGCGGCTTTCCCAACTGGAAGAGCCAGCGGTCCACGAAACGGCGAAGTGCGAGCGCCATGGCGGACTCGTTACTGATCGGCGGACGCGTGCGGCCTCACGGAATGGCGACCGACGCGACCAGGCGCTCTGATACGTCGACGCCGTTGATGCGCCCGTGCTGCGCGCTGGAATGCAGCCGATGACCGACGACGCCCGGCACGACGGCCTGGATGTCCTCGGGGAGGACTTCCGCGCGATCGTCCATCAATGCCCAGGCGCGCGCCGCCTGGAGCAGCGCGAGACCGGCGCGCGGGCTCAGGCCGGCGGAAAAGTCGGTGCTGGTGCGGGTGTGGCGGATGAGGGCCTGCAGATAGTCGATCAGTGCGGGAGAGGCATGGACCTGAGTGACGCCGCGACGCAGTTCGCAGAGGTCTTCGAGGCCGATGCAGGGCTGCAGGTCGTTCAGCATGTCGCGGCGCGAGGTGCCTTGCAGCAGAGCGCGTTCCGCTTCGGCACCCGGATACCCGAGCTGAATCCGCATGAGGAAGCGGTCGAGTTGGGACTCGGGCAGCGGAAACGTCCCGACCTGATGCGACGGATTCTGCGTGGCGATCACGAAGAACGGATCGGGCAGGGGACGCGTTTCGCCCTCGGTCGTGACCTGACGCTCCTCCATGGCTTCGAGCAGGGCGCTCTGCGTTTTCGGGGTGGCGCGATTGACTTCGTCCGCGAGCAGCACCTGAGTGAAGATCGGACCCGGATGAAACTTGAACGATGCGTTCTCGCGATCGTAGACGGAGACGCCGATGATGTCGGCCGGCAGCAAATCACTCGTGAACTGGATGCGCTGGAAGTTCAGGCCGAGGGTGGTTGCCAATGCGTGGGCCAGGGTGGTCTTGCCGACACCCGGTATGTCTTCGATCAGCAGGTGCCCGCCGGCCAGCAGGCAGGACAGGGCCAGGCGTATCTGATGCTCCTTGCCAAGAATGATGCTGTTCACCTGGCCTAGCACGCGATCTAAGGGTTGAGTCATGTTCAGTGCGGATCCGGAGTGTGTCGTTGCTGCTCGGAGGCGTCAGCCGCGATCAGGCGCAAGGGAACAGATCGGCCGTGTGCACGGCAATCGCGGCGACAGGACGAATTGTGCATGCTATTCGATACGATGAGTATGATGAATCGCCCGCAATGACGTCGAGAGTCGGAATAGGCGGTTCAATTGGCTTTTACTCCGACGGACTCCCAGCACGTTGGTCCGGAAATGACGTCCACAGTTCACCGGTGATGCTGCGAGAGGAATCGACGGAACCTGCGTGCTACACTGCACTCGTCCACCGGACGCACAGGGTTCACGGAATAGAGGATACGATTGGACACGGCTTTCATCGCCCATGACGATTGCAAGTTGCACGACATGGGAACGCACCACCCTGAATGTCCCGCCCGGCTGGGGGCGATCGAGGATCAGTTGATTGCATCGGGGCTCGCCAACTACCTGCGGCGCATGGAGGCGCCCAAGGCGGAACGCCGGCACCTCGAGCGCGTGCATACGCAGTCGTTCGTCGAAGCCGTCTTCTGCGCCGCGCCGCAAAAGGGGATTGTTCATCTCGATCCCGACACGGCCATGAATCGCCATACGCTCGATGCGGCCCTGCGTGCAGCGGGGGCTGGCGTGCTCGCTGTCGACGAGGTCATGGCCGGGCGCGTACTGCGCGCCTTCTGCAGCGTGCGCCCGCCCGGGCATCACGCCGAGCGGGAGCGGGCGATGGGGTTTTGCATCTTCAACAACATTGCCGTTGCCGCCGCGCATGCGCTCGAGGAATACGGTCTGGAGCGCGTGACGGTCGTCGATTTCGACGTCCATCACGGCAACGGGACGGAGAACGTATTCCGCGACGACGAGCGGGTGCTCATGGTGTCGACGTTCCAGCACCCCTTTTATCCCTACAGCGGTATCGAAGGCCGCAGCGAGCGGATGGTCAATATTCCGTTGGCCGCGTACAGCCGCGGCGTCCAGTTCCGGGAGGCGGTGGTGACCCATTGGCTGCCGGCACTCGAGCGATTCCGGCCGCAGATGATCTTCATTTCTGCCGGCTTCGATGCGCATCGCGAAGACGACATGGCGTCGCTGGGGCTGGTCGAAGCAGATTATGCGTGGGTCACCGAGACGCTGGTTGCCGTGGCCGATCGCCATGCGCAGGGGCGCATCGTGTCCATGCTCGAGGGGGGGTACGCGCTGCATGCCCTGGGCCGCAGCGCTGCGGCCCACCTGAAGGTGCTCAGCGGTCTATGAGCGAAGCGCCTAGCGCACCTTGATCAGGCGAGGAGGAGGGCCGCAAGCACACGTCGGCCCTCGCTGTTCAGTACCCCGAAGGTGCGGCAGGCGGCGCCGGTGTCCATGATTTCGTAACCGATGCGGGCGTCGATCAGCGGGCGCAGCACGGGCGTCGAGGGGAAGCGCGTGCGCGTGCCCGTACCGAGCAACACCAGTTCCGGTTGCAGTTCCACAAGGCGCGCGACATGCCGGTCGGAAAGATCCGCGAAACAGTCTACGGCCCAATCGGTCAGGATCGTGTCGGCGGTCACGACTAGGCTGCCTTCGTAGCGCACGCCGTTGACGGCGACGTAATCCGGGCCGTAGCCGGTGATCTGATGGGCACCCTCGGTGCGGGACAAGTGCAACTTCATGCGTGCGGCCTCGTGGTGACGTGCCTTGCCCGGGAATGGGAGCACAGGCGGGTCGCTGCCCGGGCTCGGGATCGCAGGCGTGAAACCCAGCCCGACAGGCTGCTAGAATTATAAACTTTTGGCCTCGCGCCGCTCCCTGGATTCCGCATGGAAGAGTTCTCACGCATCAAGCGCTTGCCCCCCTATGTCTTCAACGTCACCGGGGAACTGAAGATGGCCGCCCGGCGCCGGGGGGAGGACATCGTGGATCTCTCCATGGGCAATCCCGATCAGCCGACGCCCAGGCACATCGTCGAAAAGCTCATCGAGGCAGTCCAGCGCCCCGATACCCATCGCTACTCCGTCTCCAAGGGCATTCCGCGCCTGCGCAAGGCGATCTGCAACTGGTACAAGACGCGCTACGACGTCGACCTCGATCCGGACAGCGAAGCGATCGTCACCATCGGTTCGAAGGAAGGGCTCGCCCATCTGGCGCTGGCCACGCTCGACACCGGCGACATCGTGCTGGTGCCCAATCCGAGCTA
>JBIKKL010000228.1:0-7323 GCA_044360365.1 Burkholderiales bacterium
GATTGCCGGCGCAGACATCCGTCACGTGCCGATGCTGCCCGGCATCGACTTCTTCGAAGAATTCGATCGGGCCATACGCGGCTCGTATCCGAAGCCGAAGATGATCATCGTCAACTTTCCGAGCAATCCGACCACGCAGTGCGTGGACCTCGCCTTCTTCGAAAAGCTCGTGAAGATGGCGCGCGAGCATCATGTGTACGTCGTGCACGACCTCGCATACGCCGACATCGTCTTCGATGGCTACAAAGCGCCTTCCATCATGCAGGTGCCGGGCGCGCTCGATATCGCCGTCGAGTTCTTTACGCTCTCGAAGTCTTACAGCATGGCGGGCTGGCGCGTGGGCTTCATGGTGGGCAATCGCGAACTCGTCACCGCCCTGGGGCGAATGAAAAGCTATCACGACTACGGGATGTTTGCGCCGATTCAGGTCGCATCGATCATTGCGCTCGAAGGCCCGCAGGATTGCGTGGAAGAAGTCCGGCAGCTCTACCAGAAGCGACGCGACGTGACCTGCCAGGGCTTGAAGGCGGTGGGCTGGGATGTCGAGATACCGAAGGCATCGATGTACATCTGGGCCAAGATTCCGGAGATGTATCGCGCGATGGGCTCCCTCGAGTTCACCAAGAAGCTGATGGCCGATGCGAAGGTGGCCGTGTCGCCGGGCGTAGGTTTCGGCGAGTACGGCGACGATCATGTGCGCTTTGCCTTGATCGAGAACGAGGCGCGCACGCGGCAGGCGATCCGCGGCATCCGCGACATGTTCCGCAAGGATGGGCTGCTATGAATCCCATCAAGGTCGGTCTGCTCGGTGTCGGTACGGTCGGCAGTGGTACGTTCCGCGTGCTTCGCCGCAATCAGGAGGAGATTGCGCGCCGGGCCGGGCGGGCGATTACGCTGGCGATGGTCGCGGGCAGGGATCTCGCGAAGGTGAAGGCCATTGTCGGCGATACGGCCAGGGTCACGTCAGACCCCTTCGAGGTCGTCAATGCACCGGATATCGACATCGTCGTCGAACTGATCGGCGGTACCGGCATCGCGCGCGAACTCGTGCTCAAGGCCATCGAGAACGGCAAGCACGTCGTCACTGCCAACAAGGCGTTGCTGGCCACGCACGGCAACGAAATTTTCGCTGCCGCCCAACGCAAGGGGGTGGTGGTCGCGTTCGAGGCGGCGGTCGCCGGCGGCGTGCCGATCATCAAGGCCGTGCGCGAAGGTCTGAGCGGAAACCGCATCGAGTGGGTGGCCGGCATCATCAATGGCACCAGCAACTTCATCCTCTCCGAGATGCGCGAGAAAGGCAAGGCATTCGCCGACGTGCTCGCCGAAGCGCAACGGCTGGGGTACGCCGAGGCCGATCCCACGTTCGACATCCAGGGCGTCGACGCCGCACACAAGCTCACGATCCTCGCGGCCATCGCCTTCGGCATTCCGATGCAGTTCGGCGCATGTCACACCGAAGGCATTGCCGAGCTGACGAGCCAGGACATCAAGTACGCCGAAGAACTCGGTTATCGCATCAAGCTGCTCGGCGTCGCGAAGCGCAAGGCGCAGGGGTTCGAATTGCGCGTTCATCCGACGCTGATTCCCGCCAAGCGGCTCATCGCCAACGTCGAAGGGGTGATGAACGCGGTCCTCGTGCGCGGCGATGCCGTCGGCCAGACCATGTACTATGGTCCGGGTGCGGGCGCCGAGCCGACAGCGTCGGCGATCGTCGCCGATCTCGTGGATGTCACCCGGACGCACACGGTCGATCCGCGCCATCGCGTGCCGCACCTGGCCTTTCAGCCCGATCGGCTCTCCGATCTGCCCGTGTTGCCGATGGACGAAGTGGAGACCTCCTACTATCTGCGGCTCAAGGTCGAAGATCGCGCCGGCGTACTGGCCGACATCACGCGCATCCTCGCGGATCTGTCGATCTCGATCGGTGCGATGGTGCAGAAAGAGCCTGGGGAAGGAGAGAAGCAGGTCGACATCGTCATGCTCACCCACCTCACCCGCGAGAAGCATATCAATGCCGCCATCGCCCGGATCGAGTCGTTGCCGTTCGTGAGCGGCAGGATCACGCGTCTGCGTCTCGAAGAACTCGGCTGATGCCGTCGCAGGAGTTCGACCGATGAAATATTCGAGCACCCGCGGCGCCGCCAGCGGCCAGAAGTTCGCCGACGTTCTGCTGGAGGGGCTGGCCCCGGACGGCGGATTGGCGATCCCCGAAGCCTACCCCCAGGTCTCGGCGGAGGATCTGCAGCGGTGGCGTTCGTTGTCGTACCCGCAGCTCGCCTTCGAAGTGCTGCGCCTGTTTGCGGACGACCTGCCGTCGAACGATCTGCGAGGCATGGTCGATCGGGCCTACACGAAGCAGATCTTCGGCACCGACGACATCACGCCGCTGCGCACGCTCGAACCCGGTCTGCACATCCTCGGTCTCTCCAATGGTCCGACGCTTGCCTTCAAGGACATGGCCATGCAGTTCCTGGGGCAGGCCTTCGAGTATGCGCTGGAGCGCGCCGGCACCACGATGAACATCCTGGGCGCGACTTCCGGGGACACCGGCTCGAGCGCCGAGCACGCGATGCGCGGCAAGCATCGCGTCTCGGTGTTCATGTTGTCGCCCCACGGCAAGATGAGTCCGTTTCAGGCGGCGCAAATGTATTCGCTGCAGGACGAGAACATCCACAACCTCGCGGTGCGCGGCGTGTTCGACGACTGCCAGGACATGGTCAAGGCGGTGAACAGCGATGCCGCGTTCAAGAGCAAGTACCGCATCGGCGCGGTGAATTCCATCAACTGGGCGCGCATCGCGGCCCAGATCGTCTATTACTTCAAAGGCTACTTCGCAGCGACGCGCAGCAACGACGAAGAGGTCGCCTATGCCGTCCCTTCGGGCAATTTCGGCAACATCTATGCGGGTCATGTCGCCCGCTCGATGGGTTTGCCGATCAAGCGGCTCATCCTCGCCACCAACGAGAACAACGTGCTCGACGAGTTCTTTCGTACCGGGGTGTATCGGGTGCGCAGGACCTCCGAGGTGTTCCAGACCAGCAGCCCGTCGATGGACATCTCCAAGGCCTCCAACTTCGAGCGCTACGTCTACGATCTCGTGGGGCGCGATGCAAGGCAGCTCGCGTCGTTGTGGCAGCAAGTGGATCAATCGGGGGTCTTCGATTTGCGGGGAACACCAGCATTCGATGCCATGCCGTCGAGCGGCTTCGCATCGGGATCGAGCAGTCATGCCGATCGGTTGAAGACCATCCGGGCGGTCTTCGAGACGTACGGCCAGATGATCGACACGCATACGGCCGATGGTCTCAAGGTCGGCCTGGAGCATCGCGAAGCGGGTGTTCCCCTGATCTGCCTGGAAACCGCACTGCCGGCGAAGTTTGCCGAAACCATCCGCGAAGCGCTCGGTCGTGACCCGGTACGACCTTCAGGCTTCGAGGCGCTCGAGCAGGCGCCGCAGCGCTTCACTCTGGTCGATGCGGATGTCGACCAGGTGAAGCGTTTCATCGCCAGTCACGCACGCACCTGACCTTCGGCGGCACGCACGGTGCGTGCCGTCGCGTCGGGGCTTTCTGACATCGCACGGAGTCGAATTTGAACGACGCTGCTCAGCCGTTGCCACCGAAGGCGGATTTTCCCGATCTCACCCGATTCTTTGCGCCGCAATCGTTTGCGCTGGTCGGCGCGACCGAAGATGCCACCAAGTTCGGCGGTCGTGCGCTCAAGCTCATGCAGGAGTTCGGCTACCGCGGCGAGATCTTTCCGGTCAATCCGCGCGGCGGCACGATACGCGGCCTGACGGCCTACCGATCCGTTCGCGATCTCCCGCAGGCGCCGGATCATGTCGGCATCGTCGTGGCGGCGAATCACGTGCTCGGTGTGCTGGAGGATTGCGCGGCGCGGGGGGCGAAGTTCGCCACCGTGCTGACCTCCGGATTCATCGAAACAGGCACCGACGAGGGCCGCACGCTACAGGCCGAACTGTCGGCGTTTTCCCGGCGTACGGGCGTGCGGGTCATGGGGCCGAATTGCAACGGTTTCATCAATTTCGCAGACAACGTGATCTTCGCATCGACGGCGACGGTGTCCGGCCCGCGTTATCCCACCGGATACATGAGCGTCGCTTCGCAGAGCGGCGGACTCGGCATGGTCAACGCGATGTGGCGTGCCCAGGATGCCGGCCTCGGCGTCAATCACGTCGTGACGTGCGGCAATGACGCAGACCTCGACATCCTCGATTTTGCGAACTTCATGATCGAGGATGCCGCGACGCGCGTCGTCATGTTGATCATCGAGCGGGTGCCGAGCGGGCGAAAGCTGTTCGCGCTCGCGGCGAAGGCAGCGCGTGCCGGCAAGCCGCTGCTCGCCGTCAAGCTCGGGCGTACGGAAGCGGGACGTCGCGCGGCGGCATCCCACACGGGCGCGATGACCGGCTCGGATGCCGTTCACGATGCTGCGTTTCGTCAGACCGGCGTGATCCGCTGTGCCGATGCGAACGAGATGTACGAAACCGGCATGCTGCTGGGGTGCGGCCGAGTGCCGGCCGGTCGCGGTGCTTCGAGTCTCTCCATATCCGGCGGCAACGTCGTCATGTTGACCGACCTCGGGGCGCTGCACGGCATTGCCTGGCACGAGTATGCGGAATCCTCCCAGGCTGGGCTCGCCAAGCTGATGCCTGCGTACGGGCGCGTGTCTAACCCGACCGACCTCACGACAGCCGCAATGGCAAGTGTGGACATGTATCACCGCGTGCTCGACATCATTGCCGCGGATCCGAACGTCGACGTGATGATCCCGATCGTGACGTTCGGCTCGAAGGCCGACATCGACTACGCCGTTGCATCGGCGCATCGTTCAACGAAGCCGTTCGCACTCCTGTGGAGCGGGGCGTGTACCGATGAGCCGGATCTGCAGCCGCGGGATGTCGTTCGTCGCGGCTTGCCGGTGTATCGCGATGTGCTCCAGTGCGTGCGCGCCGTGGGCCGGGCGATGGACTACGGCGACTTCCTGCGACGCGAGCGAAGCGCGACCCCTGCAAGTCGTCCGGATGGCGCGGATCCCGATAGGGCCAAGGCAGTGCTGCGGGGCTTCGGCCCCTGCCTGACCGAGCAGCAAAGCAAAACCGTGCTTGCGGCCTACGGGATCACGGTGGCGCAGGAGCGGCTTGCGGCGTCCGCCATCGAGGCGCAGAGTCTTGTGCGTGAGATGCGAGGTCCGCTGGTGATGAAAATCTCCAGTCCCGACATCGCGCACAAGACGGAAGCGGGCGGAGTGCGCCTGAACGTAGCGCCGGCCGAGGCGCCCGTGGTGTTCGAAGAGATCGTCGCAAGCGCGAATCGATACCGTGCCGATGCCCGCATCGATGGCGTACTCGTTCAGGAGATGGCTCCCCCCGGAATCGAGATGATGCTGGGGGTGTCGCGCGATCCGGTTTTCGGTCCGATCGTCGTTGCCGCGCTGGGCGGGATACACGTGGAGGTGCTTGGTGACGTGGCCTATCGCGTCGCGCCGATCGGCCGCGACGAAGCTCGCCGCATGCTCGATGAACTGCGCGGGCGCAAGCTGCTCGATGGCGTCCGCGGCGCATTGCCCTCCGACACCGATGCACTCTGCGATGCGATCGTGCGGTTGTCGTGGTTGGCCGTGGATCTGGCAGACCAGATCGAAGAGATCGACATCAATCCGCTGCGCGTCTACGCGTCCGGTGCGGGCGTGCTTGCGCTGGACGGCCTGATCGTTCGTCCATAACGGGGCAATGAGTCGGTGACGGCGGCGCGAGGCCCGCGTAGCATTCGAGGTTTCCGCCGGACAAGCATCCGGCGGCTCATCCCGAACCCAAGGAGGTGACGCATGAACCGCATCGTACACATCGCGCTGAAGGTCGAGAATCTGGACGAGACCACGCGCTTCTACGAAGACGTGTTTGGGTTCAAGGAGCAGGTCACGAAGAAGACGCGGGATCACGTGTCGCGCCATCTGACGGACGGCGACATCGATTTCACATTGATCCGCTACGACGACGGCACCCAGTCCGCCGAATCGAAAGCCTCGGGCGAGAAACCCTGCATCCATCACTTTGCCATCGAAGTCGACGATCTCGCGGCCTACACCGAGAAGATCAAGGGCTACGGCTGCGAGATCATCAGCGATCCGGGGGTCATTCCGGTGAAGTTTCGAGCCCCCGGCGGTACGGTAGCGGAACTCGTGCCGATCGGCCGCTACGAGCGCACCACTCAATCGTAAATTCGGTGCCAGGCACGTGCCTGGCACCGAATTTTTCACTTGTACCAGGCGGCGGCGCGCTTTTCGCGAAATGACGCCAAGCCTTCTGCAGCCTCCGCCGAACGGCGTTTCGCCGCGTGCTGTTCGATCAGGCGATTGAAGCCCTGCGTGGTCATGTTGCCCCAGGCATGTTCGATGGCGACCGCTTTCGTCTGGGCATTGGCTTCGGGTGCGTTCTGCAGCAGATGATCCACGATCCTGGCGCCGGCAGCTTCGAGTTCCGCGAGGGGGACGACTTCGTGCACGAGGCCGATACGCCGGGCCTCTTCGGCGCCGAAACGCTCTCCGGTCAATGCGTAGCGGCGTACCTGGCGCACACTCATTGCATCGTTAAGCTGGGGAATAATGATCCCGGCCATGAGGCCCCAGCGGGTCTCGGCGATGGAGAAGAGGGCGTTGTCTGCGGCGACGACGACGTCGCACGCCGAGATGATTCCGGTGCCGCCGCCGAAGCAGCCGCCCTGGACGAGGGCAACGGTCGGTATCGGCAGATTGTTCAGTCGGTGCACCGCTTCGGCGGTCGCGCGCGACGCGACGATGTTTTCGTTCACCGATTGTCCTGCCACGGCATTGAGCCACGATAGATCGGCGCCGGCCTGAAAGTGCTTGCCGTTGCCGCGCAGAACCGCCACCCGAAGATTCGGTTTCGTCCCGAGGTCGTCCATGGCGTTCAGGACACCCTGGACAAGTTCGGCGTTGTAGGCGTTGTTCACCTTCGGGCGATTCAGCGTCACGGTCGCAACACCGCGTGCATCGAGTTCCCATATTACAGGGCTGTCTGACATGATCTCATGATCCTGGTCGATTGATTGGAGGCGGGCCGATGGCCGTCCTGAATTTTCTACTGGAACATAGGGGAGGGCATTGCGTGAGGTCAAGCTCGTGGCGGCGGCTGGAACTCGCGGGAGATCGCCCTCGGCGTGGATTCCGCAACGCGCCATTTGCGGCCGCCACGGATCGGGTCAAGACTCGTACGTAACATGCCGTTGTGCTGAGGGCCACCGGGGCGACCGATGTTCTGGGCGACTGACCCGGAAAAAGCCC
>JBIKKL010000391.1:0-5015 GCA_044360365.1 Burkholderiales bacterium
AGCTTTGCATATAGCTCTCGGAGAGCATGCCACCGCTCGTGTTGCAGGGCAATTCGCCGCCGATCTCGATGCGTCCGTTCTGCACGAACGCGCCGCCCTCGCCTTCCTTGCAGAAGCCGAAACCTTCGAGGGAAGCCAGCAGATGCACGCTGAAGCTGTCGTAGGTTGCGAACACGTCGATGTCCTTCGGCGTCACCCCGGCCATCGGATAGACCTGCGCGGCCACGTCACGATGTGCCGTGTGATAGAAGTCTTTGAGCCGGGGGCGCAGCTGGGTTGCGTCGACGTTCTCTTCCGACCAGCCGAAGCCGCTCACCATGACCGGCGTCTGGCGACAATCCTTCGCCATGTCGGCACGACGCAGGATGATCGCCACGCCGCCGTCGTTGATTAGGCAGTAGTCGAAGAGCCGCAGCGGCTCCGCGACGTAGGGCGCCTTCATGTAGTCCTCGATCGTGATCGGCTTCTGCATGACCGCATTCGGATTCATGCAGGCGTGCTTGCGGAAGGCCACCGCGATGGCGCCGAGCTGTTCGTCGGTCGTCCCGTAGAGCAGCTTGTGGCGCTGAAAAAAGAGCGCATAGAGTGCGCCCTGCGAAGTGAGCCCCCAGGGCGCATAGTAGAAGTACGAAGTGATACCGCCGCCCGTGACCCGCGAACCGCCGTACGCCGTATCCATCGAGCGCTGCGCGTTCCCGTAGACGAGGGCCACGGTCGTGCACAAGCCGCAGTTGATGGCCATGGCGGCTTCGATGATGCACTGGGCGGCATCCCCGCTGCCGCTCCAGCGCGGATTCATGCCCCAGAGTTCGCAGGCACGCTCGCTGGAGAGGGTCGGCCCCGTGCACACCCCGTCGATGTCGTCTTTCTTGAGGCCGGCATCGTCCAGCGCCCGCTTCAACGCACGCGAGGCAAGCGTGTACGAATCGTATTTCGCCTCCCCCTTTGCCATCGCCTTGCCGCCGGCGCCGCGATAGTCTGCACCGTAGTCGGTTTCGCCGACGCCGACGACGGCCACCGTGTTCTTGAGCGGCGCGAGCCGTGTTCGATCGAAACTGACCGCCATAGCGTCTCTCCTAGATTACGCCGCGATCGCGCAGCGACTGGATCTCCGCGTCGGACATGCCGAGCAGTTCACCGTAAACGTATTGATTGTGCTCGGCGAGCACCGGCGCACGGGCCCGGTTGTTCGCTGGCGTGCGGGACATGCGCACCGGATACGCTTCGTAGGGAAACTCCCCGCCGACTTCCGGATGGTCGATGATCGGAAAGATATCCCGGTGCTGGAGCTGTGGATCGTATTCGACGCGATCCTCGGCGCTCTGAACCACAGCCGCGCCGATGCCGGCAGCCTGGCACCTGCGCATGATGTCGTAGCGACGTCGGGCGCGAGTCCACTTGCCGATGATGGCGTCGAGTTCGTCCTGATGCAGCACGCGCGCGTCGTTGGTCGCGAACCTGGGATCGCGTGCGAGCCCGGGCTGTTCCATCACTTCGCACAAGGCTTCGAACTGCGTCTGCGTCTCGCAAGCGATGAAGACCCACCAGTCCTGACCGACGCGGTCCTTCCCGGCGCAGCGATAGGTGTTGTGAGGAGCGAGCGCCGGAAACACAGAACGGTTGCCCGGCGGAAAATCGGGACGCCGGGTCCGCCGGCCGTTCACCTGGTAATCGAGCATGTAGGTGCCGAGCATCGACATCGCACCCTCGGTGACCGAGTAGTCGATATAGAAACCCTTGCCGGTCTTCTTCGCCTGCAACAGCCCCTGGACGAGTGCGAGCCCGCCCATCCATCCGCCCATGACGTCGAGGTACGAGAACCCCCAGCCCGCCGGCGGCTTGCCGGGCAGGCCCGACGCCAGTGAAAGGCCGGATTGAGCCGCCGCGGTCGGTCCGAAGCTGCGATAGCCCTTCCAGTCGCCTGTGTGTCCGAATCCGGACGTACTCATGTACACCAGACGCGGATTGAGTTCGTGGATCCGTTCCCACGTGAGGCCCCAGTTGGGCAGCACCTCGGCGCTGAAATTTTCCACCAGCGCATCGCACATGCCGATGAGACGCTCGACGATCCTGATGCCTTCGGGGCTCCTCGTATTGAGGCTGATCGCAAGCTTGCCGTTGTGGAGCGTATTCCAGTAGGGGGCAGCGTAAAGCTTCGGCCGCCCCGCTGCCGGCGCGGATACCGATTCGTCGCGGTGGGTGTTGAACTGCGGATCCGAGTAGACCTTCTTCATGCCCGGCAGCTCGGCCGCCTTCGGCTCGTCCGTCGCGGTATGCGGTGCCGCGTTGAACCGATGATCGTCCCAACCGCCGGCGCGCTCCACGTGGATGACTTCGGCGCCATAGTGAGTGAGCAGACGTGGCGCCCAGGGGCCGACGGTCTTCCAGGTGAAGTCGAGAACGCGAATACCGCTCAGGACGCCGGATTGCGAAGTGGGCTTGGCGTTCATCGTATGGCTCCCGAAGCGCGCAGGGCCTCGATCGCCTCTGCGGACAGGCCGAGATCCTTTGCCAGGATGTGTTCCGTATGCTCACCCAGGTGCGGTGCGCGACCCCGTGCTTCGATGCCGAGCGCATCGCACGAGAACGGCCCCCGCGGAAACGGAATCGCTCGCCCGATCTCGGGCTGATCGATGGAGCGCCAGTAGCCGCGCTGCTTGTAGTGCGGGATGTCGTAGTTCTCTTCGGCCGCATGGACGAGGCCCCACGAAATGCCGTACGACTGCGCGCGGTGGAAGCATTCTTCGCCATTGCTCGCGGCGATCAACCGGGCAATGGCGTCGCGGACGACCGTCCCCGTCCGATACTCCGAGGTGCGATAGGCCTCGTCCTGATACTTGGGATCGTGCAGTTCGCCTGCGACACCCTTTTCGTCCATCCACTTGATCAGGCTGTCCCACACGCGAGCGCCGAAATTCTGCATGACCGCGATCATGAACTTGCCGTCGGCGGTGGGAAGCTGCAGCGGCGGCTGCCGTTTGGCGTTCGCATGCATGCCGGTTTGCCGGTGCATGGTGGACCCGTAGTACATCCACTGCGGCAGTGCCGCCTCGGTCCCGATGGCACAAGCGTCGTGAATGGAGACGTCGATGTACTGCCCCTGACCGGAACTCATGCGATCGAACAAGGCGACCGTGATCCCGTGCAGCAGGAAAGCGCAGCCCATGTGCCAGGCATGGTGGCCCTGCCCGCCGATGGGTGTCGCCTTCGGATCCGAGTAGCCCGAACTCGACATTTGTCCGCCGAGCGCGAGATGCGCGTGATCATTCACGACGTAGTCTCGCCACGGACCGTCCTGACCGAAATCGGTGAGCGACGCGTAGATCAGCTTTTCGTTCGCCGCGACAGCGGCATAGTCCAATCCAAGCTCCGCGAGTACGCCGGGACGCGTGCTTTCGAGAAACACGTCGGCACGTGTCAGCAGCCTCTTCAGGAGGTCGGCCGCCACCGGGCGGGCGACGTCGATCGCAAGGCTCTGCTTGCCGGTGTTGTTCCACCAGTAGTCGATGCAGCGGTCGGGATCCGGCTGATCGTCGACGAACGGTCCGCACCAGCGGCCGGGACTGCCCTCGACAGGTTCGATCTGGATGACGCGGGCACCGCCGTCAGACAACAGCTTGCCCGCCCATTGATTGCGGCGATCGGCCAGTTCGACCACCGTGAGGCCTTCGTAGACGCCAGTCATGCACTTCCTCCGTCGATCGCTGCGTCACCTTTCGATCGATGGCGCGCGTGGTTGGCGATCGCTATCGATGGTAGCACAGGCGAAGCGGGCGGGCTTCGCTCAACCCCATTGCCCGGACGCGTGATGCGCGAAGCGAAATGGCTGTGCCTGGCACAGGTTTCCTGCGGCGTTGACCGGGACCGCATCGGTGCGTACTCTGATGAAAATCACATGCCCATCCAAGGAGGACTCCACCATGCCCTTCGGCGGCAACGACTGGCACGCACTCACGCAGGAACCGACCCTCGAACCCGAGCTTCCCCTTTGCGATCCGCACCACCATCTGTGGGATCGCCGGCCCGCACGCATTCCCTATCAGCGCTACCAGCTCGAAGAACTCGGCGCCGACATCTGGGGTGGTCACAACGTGCGATCCACCGTTTTCATCGAATGTCGCTCGATGTATCGAGCGGACGGCCCCGAGGAGCTGCGGCCCGTCGGCGAAGTCGAGTACGTGCAAGGCATCGCCGCCGCGAGCGCCAGCGGTCTCTACGGTTCGGCGCGTATGGCCGCCGCGATCATCGGCCATGCCAACCTCAATCTCGGCGACCGCGTCGCGCCCGTCCTGGAAGCGCTGCAGGCCGCGAGTCCGAACCGGTTCCGCGGCATTCGGCATTCCGTCACCTTTGATCCGCACCCCGAGGTCGAGAACACCTCCGCCATTCGCAAGCCGGGCCAATTGGGTACCGATGTCTTCCGCACCGGCGCCCGCATCCTCGCACGCATGGGTCTGACGCTCGAAGGCTGGCTCTACCACCCGCAGTTGCCCGAACTTGCGGCGTTCGCAAAGGCCGTTCCGGAGCTGACCATCATCCTCAATCACGTCGGCGGTCTGGTGCGCACCGGGCCTTATGCGAATCGCGATGCGGAAGTCATGGCACAGTGGCGCAAGGGAATCGATGCCGTCGCCGCGTGTCCGAACGTGGTTGTCAAGCTCGGCGGACTCGGCATGGTCCGCTGTGGATTCGACTGGCATCTGCGCGATAAGCCGATCGGCTCCGAGGAACTCGCTCGCGCCATGGCACCGTGGATCGACTACTGCATCGAGAAGTTCGGCCCGCAGCGCGCGATGTTCGAGAGCAACTTCCCGGTCGACAAGGTCTCGTTTTCGTACAACGTGATGTACAACGCGTTCAAGCAGATGTCGAAGCAGTACTCGGCGACGGAACGTGCAGCGATGTTCCACGACACCGCGACGCGGGTGTATCGCATCGCTGCTTGAGTGCGCATCGCAACGGCAGCCCACCTCGCTCGAGAGACTATCGCGGAGCGCTCGACCGAGCGCGCCCTC
>JBIKKL010000509.1:0-3922 GCA_044360365.1 Burkholderiales bacterium
CCGCTGATCAACGGCCCGACGACGCGACTCGCGTTGTTGGTGCCGGCGTCGATTGCCATCGCCTTTCCCATGCGCTCGGGACCGACGACGTCGCCGATGGTCATGCGTCGAAAGGGATTGTCCGCCGCCCAGCAGATGCCGTTGACGAAGCTCGCCAGCGCGAGATGCCAGACCTGCACGGCATCGAAGCTTGCGAGCACGGCAAGCGACCCCGTGCCCAGCATCGAAACGATGACGATGACGATGATCGCGCTGCGGCGCTCGACGCGATCCGACAAGGCGCCGAGCAGCGCACCGAAGAGCCCCATGGGCAACAGCCGCAGCATGCTCAACATCGCCACGACGAACGCAGACGACGTGACCTGATACGCGTACAGTCCGACCGCCAGCATCTCCAGCCAGCGCACCACGAAAGCGGAACAGCCGACGAGCCAAAGCCGAAAGAAGTCCGACTGCCGCATCAAGTCTCGTCGTCGCAAGCCGGAAGAAGATCGTGTCATGGTCGCGGCGGCCGAAGACGAAACCGCCAATCTTAATCTTCAGTTAATCCGCAGCGCGAACAATACCAGGCACGGCGACGTCCGCGTCCGCCGATCGACAACAACTTATCGAGGGAGAATCCGATGAATCGTCTGCGGCTTGGTCTTGCCGTATCGGCAGCAGCAGGATTGCTGAGCGCGGGGGCTGCATCGGCCTCTTACTTCGGCATGCTTGGCAACTTCGACGTCGTCAACGATACGGGCTCGACCGCACACGGCTTCGAAATCGAACTCGAAGGTCTGCGCCTGCACCAGATCACCGATACGTTCGGCGGCCCGGGACGCGGATTTCCAACCGGTACCGGCTTCGATCCGGCGACCAGCGTCGTACGCTACGGCTCCCCTACCCTGAGCGAATACACCGATCCGGGATCCGGGACCTTCGGTACGCGCGTACGCTACCTCTCCGCATTCGATGGCACGAACTGGGCCTTCGGGACGCCGAGCGGAAGTTTCATCACCCCAGGCGACAACTGCTGGTCCGGCGGCGGCGTCGGCTACGGTCCCGGCACGCCTTGCGATCACTTCGGCGTTGGCACCAGCGCCAATCCCACCAAGACGACGTACAACTGGCTGATCGAGACCAACCAACCCGGCGTGCTGACGAACGGCACCGTCACGCTCCCTGCGCCGGCATGGAATGTCGTGCAGCAAGCGCCGGTGGGCAATCAGGCGCCGCCGCCGATCGTCGTCGCGCAAATCCGCGCGCCGGCGGCCGAATTCGAAGCACAGTTCGGCGAAGCGATCTGGGTCAAGGTGTACACGACCGAATACGAAGACCCGATTCGCCTCGAAGAGTTGGTCGGCGATAACCCGAAAATCCGGCAAGCAGAAACCGAGATCGAATGGCAACTCCTGCAGAAGGATCCGGGCAACCCTAACTCGGGACAACTCGAGAGCGGCCTCGGCGTTCCCGTCGGCCCCAATGCCGCATCGATCGTTCGGCGCTACGAGTTCTTCAAGTACGCGGGGCCCTACGATCCCGAGAATCATGAAGCGCAGCCCTTCGGCAACGATTCGAACCCCGATCCGCTCGACATCGGCATCTATCTTGGCGCACAGAACGGAGCCGTCAATCTCGCGGCCGTTCCGGAGCCTGCCACTTATGCCTTGCTGCTCGCGGGATTGAGCATCGTTGCCGTCGGAGCACGGCGGCACCGCAACAGCGGCGCCTGATTCGCCACGCGGCAAAAATCTCGAACCCGATCCGCGCTGCGGGGCGACCTGGCCGACAGGTGCCCCGCAAGGGTGGCCGCGGTACGGCGGTCTCTCGGTCGCTTGAGAGGCGGTAAGAGCTATTTCAATCCGAGGGTGCGCTGCAAACGACCGCATCGCCGACGCGGATCTCGCCTCCCGCGACGATGCGCGCCGTTACGCCGCCATGGCCGCGAAGCGCGTTGTACCCGCCTTCACCAAGCGCACCTTCCATCTTGGAGCAGGGCTCGCAGGGCCCGGTTACTTCGAGCGTGACCATATCGCCGATGCGCAGTACCAGCGGCGCATCCTTGAAGAGACTCTTCGCCGCGAGCAGATTGAGCCCGGAAACGACGAGATTGCGCCGCAGCAACGCGGGATCGATGTGCTCGCGTCCGAGCAGGCTCGCCACCACAGGCAAATGCTCGGCCTGAATCAATGTGACCTGCCGCTTACTCGCGGACGCCGATGCCGCGCCCCGATCTGCGCCGCGATCCCCGGACATACCTGCGCCCGCGAGGGCGACCGCGACCGGCACCGACCAGGCGGGCGAACCCCGGCGAGGTCGCAGCAGGATCGCCTCGATCCTGCCCGGCCGCGGGAAGCTTGTGCAGAGGTCGCGCAACCCGCGCTCGCCGCCCATGGGTAGCGACATCTGCCGCATGGCGGGCTGCCTTGGTGTTGTAACTCGACGACTCAGGCGAGGTGCTTCTTGAAGAAGGCGATGGTGCGATCCCAGGACAGCTTCGCGGCTTCCGGCTGATACCGGGGCGTCGAGTTGTTGTGGAAGCCGTGCTGGGTGCCGGGATAGACGTGGATTTCGTAGGGCACCTTGGCGGCCTTGAGAGCCGTCTCGTACGCGGGGTACATGTCGTTGATGCGCGGATCGTTCTCGGCGAGCTGAACCAGCAGCGGCGACTTGATCCTGGGCACGGCATCGGTCGCGGCCGCTGCCCCGTAGTACGGCACGCCCGCATGCATGTCGGCGCCGAGTTCAGTGGCAAGCCAGTTGGTCGTGCCGCCGCCCCAGCAAAAACCCGTCACGCCGAGCTTGCCGCTCGAGAGGGCGTGCGCCTTGAGGTAGCGGGCGCTGTTGAGCATGTCCGTACGCAGCTTGGCTTGATCGAGCTTGGCCTGCAGGGCGCGGCCGTCATCGTCGTTGCCGGGATAGCCGCCGACCGGGAACAGGCCATCCGGTGCAAGCGCGAGGAACCCGTCGACGGCTGCGCGGCGCGCGACGTCCTCGATGTAGGGATTGAGCCCGCGGTTCTCGTGGATGACGAGCACGACGGGGAAGGGACCGGTGCCCGCGGGCTGCACGAGATAGCCCCGCATCTGCCCCGAACTGCCGCCGGGAGACGGATAGTTCACGTACTGCGCCTTGATGCGGGCGTCGGTGAACGAAACGGTCTGCGCCTGCGCATAGCGGGGAAACAGCGCCTGCGCCATGGCAAGCCCGCCGACCGTGACGGCCGCGGCCCGGATCAGGAACTCGCGCCGGTCGATGCCGCCGTGACAATACTCGTCATAGAGATCGAATACGCGTTGGTCGATCTCGATCTGCGATACGCCCTGCACTTCTGCTGCCTCTTTTACAACGGCCAGTTCGGTCATTGGGGACTCCTCTGGGGACGGGTGAGTGTAGCTCGACTGCGCGAGGTATACAGCACCATCCGCACGGGAAGTCCCGTCCCCTGACAATTCTAAGTCAGGGTCGCAGCGGACCGGCCGTGCTAGCATTCGTGCGGGCATCTCGCCCCTGCGCCACGTTAAATCTCAACCCCCGATGCCACTGCCTGCGATCTCTGCCGCCCCCTCGACATCCAGGGATCCGCTTGCAATCGCCGTCGTCTGTCTGGGCATAGGTCAGATCACTGCGTGGGGCACCGGCTACTACTTCCTCGGCGTGCTGGCGAACGCCATCCAGACCGAGACGGGGTGGAGCAAGAGCTTCGTCTACTTCGGCTTCACCATCGGCCTGCTCACGATGGGCATCGTGTCGACGTGGGTCGGGCGCCTGATCGATCGGCTCGGCGCGCGACGAGTCATGGCAATCGGCACGTTGATCGCCTCGGCGGCGATGACGGCACTGGGCTATTGCCGCAGCGAGGCGGCCTATCTTGTCGTGTGGGCGTGCCTGGGGATCGGCCTGAGGATGACACTGTACGACGCCGCGTTTGCAGCGCTGG
>JBIKKL010000393.1:0-4973 GCA_044360365.1 Burkholderiales bacterium
CGTCATCCGCCTCGGGCAGTCCCGATGGCGGTTTGGCAAAGTTCGTGCAGGCCGGGGGCGGGATACGCTACGTCGCGCTGCAGAGCGACGATCTCGCCGCCGATGTCGTCGCGATGCGCAGCCGCGGCGTGGCCGTGAACGATCCGGTCGAGGGATCGAGGCGCACACCCGCGGGCCTCGAACTGCGCTGGAAGGTGGCGACGCTGCGAGCCGAGCATCCGTTACCGATCTTCTTCATCGAACATGTTACGCCGATCGATGTGCGCCGCTCGCAGCTGCCGCGTGCCGGAGAGCATCCGAACGGCGTGCAGTGGGTGGAGCGTGTCTACGTCGTGACGAACGATCTCGAACGCACGGCCGCGGCCTACGCGCACGTCCTCGGTGTGCCGCAGCCCGAACCGCACAAGGGCACGGTCATCATGTCGGATATGTGCGTGTTCGATATCGGTCCGGTCGGACTGTGCGTCGCTCGTCCTTATGCCGAGGGGCCTGCGTCCGAAGCGCTCGCACGTCGCGGACCGGGCGTCTTTCAGGCGTTGTGTCGAACGCGCAGCATGGAGGCGGCGGTGAACTGGATGTCGACGCAGGATCTCCCGCCGCTCGCGCGAGGCACGCGCAGTACCGGTGAACAGGCGATGCTCGCCTCGCCGGAGATTGCAGGCGGCACGTATTTGGGATTCGTGGGCATGGCCTGATGCGGCCCTGCGGTATTGGAGAAGCGTAAATGATGAAGCGGAAATCACTCGCCCGGCGAGCCATGGCGATGGTGATAGGCGGCGGTGTAACGATGAGCATGTCTGCCGCGTTCGCGCAGACGACCAAACCGGCGGATTTTCCCACGCGTCCGATTCGAATTCTGGCGCCGATCGCCCCCGGGGGCGGTCTCGATACGATCTCACGCATCGGGGCGCAGACCATCAACGAGAAGTGGGGCCAGTCCGCGATCGTCGACAACCGTCCCGGCGGCGGCACGCTCATCGCGATGGATCTCGCGGCCAATGCGTCCCCCGACGGCTACACGCTCTTCAGCGGTACGAATTCGATGATTCTGCTGAGCGCAACGGGGCGCGCGAAGTACGACATCCGCAAAGCCTTCGATCCGATCGTCCTCATGACGACGCAGTGGTACGTGCTCGTGATCAACCCCGGGCTGCCGATCAAGTCGGTGAAGGAACTCGTGGCCTACTCCAGGGCCAAGCCCGATGCGCTCAGTTACGGCTCACCCGGTATCGGCACGAACGGGCATCTCAGCATGGAGTGGTTCAACACCGCGACCGGCGCTTCCATGGTGCACGTGCCCTACAAGGGCGCGGGCCCCGCGATGCTCGACATCATCGGCGGGCAGATCCAGTTGATGTTCACGAGCACCGTATCGGCGGCGGCGCATATGAAGAGCGGCCGCTTGCGCGCCATCGCCATCACGAGCCCGAAGCGCCATGGCGCGTTGCCGGATATTCCTACCGTCGCAGAGTCCGGCGTGCCGGGTTTCCGCCAGGCGAACAACTACAGCCTTTACGCACCGGCGGGAACGCCGAAGGCGATCGTGAACGGGCTCAACCAGATCGTGAGCGACGGCTTGCGCACACCGGATTCGATTCGGCGTCTGTCTGCCGAGGGCACCGAGCCGGCCGAGCGCATGTCCCCGGAGGAGTTTCGACGGATGATCGCCGAGGAATACGGGCAGATCGAACGACTCTTGAAAAGGATCAACTTCAAGCCGCAGCATTGACGCACGGCACACGCCGTGCAAAGCCGAGGAGGGGGATGATGGGAACCGCGTTGCATCATATCGCAGGAGCCGCTCTGTGTGCTTCGGTCGTGTTGAGTACGGGGGCATCGGCGCAGGACAAGGATGCCCAGTATCCCGTGCGGCCGTTGCGCATCCTGATCTCCGTCTCGCCGGGCGCCGGGGCAGACATGGTGGCGCGCATGACCGCCCAACTGCTGCACGAGCAGTGGGGCCAGAACGTCATCGTCGATCCGCGGCCCGGCGGGGGCGGGGTCGTGGCAAGCGACACGCTGCGCAAGTCCCAGCCCGACGGCTACACGATGATGCAGAATGGCACCGGCATACTGTTCCAGACAGCCACGAAGCGCGTACCCTACGATGTGCTGAAGGAGTTCACCCCGGTCGTGCCGCTGACGATGCAGCCGTACATACTGGTGGCGCATCCGAGCGTGCCGGCGACATCGATCAAGGAGCTCGTGGCGATCTCTGCCGGCAAGCCGCTTCGATATGCCGGCAGCTCGGGGATCGGCGGCACGGTTCATTTCGGCATGGAGGAGTTGGGCAAGCACACGGGCATGAAGCTGCGTCTGGTGCCCTACAAGGGCAGCAGCAATGCGTACCTGGCGCTGCTCGGTGGAGAGGTTCAACTCGTGTGCGGCAGCGTCATGTCGGCAACGACGCTGATCCGCGGCGGCAAGGTGCGCGGCATTGCTTCCCTTGGGCTCAAACGAGCCGTCACGCTGCCGGAACTGCCGACGGCGATCGAACAAGGCTTGCCGAAAGACTTCAGCGTCGACAATCGCTACGCGCTCTGGGTGAAGACCGGGACGCCGCGATCGATCATCAACGCGATCAACCGTGCGGCGAGCGAAGGCATCAATGCACCGCAGAGCGTCAAGCGGCTCGCCAGCGACGGCAGCGAACCCGCGCCGCGCATGACACCCGACGAGCTGCTCGCGGATCTCACCCGCGTCCGCAAGGAAATCGACGCCCAGGTGAAGGAGATGGGGCTCACGTTCTGATGCGCTTCGGCGACGCGGCCCTCTGATGCGATTCAAGCGCCGAATTGCATCGCGGGATCGCAGCGTGGTGATCCACGGCGTGCGCTACGGAGGGCGCCCCCCGCCGTAGCGCACGTGCGCCGGGAGCAGCTTGCACTCAAGCATGGATATAGTCCCATGCCGCGCCCGCCCGGGCGACGATCGCGTCGAGGTCTTCATCGAGCACCCGCTGCTGTTCGATCAGTTTCAGCGTTTGCCGCCGCACATGAGCAAGATAGACCTCGCGGCTTGCATACCGCTCTTCGATCGACGCTCGGGGGTCGCCCCGCATCTCGCGCTCCACGCGCGTGCGCGGGAAGGGCAGCGTCGAGCCCATCATCTGCATGAGATCGCCCGGGACGCCCTGATCGGGGTGGCGCACGTTCCAGCCGCAATAGGTGGCGAGCGGCGACAGCAGCTCGGGAGGACGAATACCGGCGAATTCGTTGCCGTCCGTATCGAGCGTCGAGACGTAGCTCGGATAGGGCTCGGCGGTCTTCGCCGGATAGGCAGGGATGCCCCGGGCCATGTCGGGGCCGAAGTCCAGATGCAGCGGGCGGGTGATGCGATCGGGAAAGCGCACGCCGGGAATGGTGCGGAAGAACTCACCGGTGGATTCCGCGGGCACCGCCGTGCCGTCCGCGATGCGCGGAAATGCGTTGGGGGGCGGCGCGATGCCGTCGGTGACCCACCGGTCGAGGTTGACGAACACGGCGCGCATGAGCGGCGCGTAGTCGACGATGTTGAAGCGCTGCAGGCCGCGGTCGCCGGTGTTGGCGTCCGCTTCGAGGGGCGGCAGCGCACCGGGCGTGTGCTGGGTGCCGGCGAGCAGATAGATGCGGACATGCTCGGCGGGTTCGACGTCGCGTGTGCCTTCGCGATCGGTGTGGATCAGCGATGCGTCGCCTCGCCAGTATTCGGCGGCGGAATTCGTGAGCATGATCCTGGGCGGTTGCGCGCGCGCTGCGATCCCGGCGAAGAGTTCGTGATCGTTGAACGGCGGCAGTTCGCCGACCGCACCTTTGGCATTGAGCGACGGTTGACCCAGGCGGACGTTGAATTCGCCGCGGCGTCCGCCGGCGATGTGCGGGACGATGCCGTCGAAAACCGGGCTGCCCTGTTCGTCCTGATCGAGGCCGAGATTCAGCATCGTGCGCAGGAAGCGGCCCGTCTGGGAGACGCCGAAGAGGTACGTCTTGCGGATCTTGCCGCGGCACGGATTGTCCGGATGCCCGGAGCGCAGGAAGGCCGCGCCGTCGCGCGTCGAGAGGAAGCCGCAGCCGACGATGAGCGGATCTGCGGAGCGATAGACGACGTCGTAGATGTGACCCGGCGTGAAGCCCTCGGGAATCTCGACATGCAGCGGATCGCTGAATCGCCAAGCGCTGCGGGGCACTTCCACCGCGGGTGCGCCCGAGTGTTCCTTCACGAACATGCGTGCCTGCGCGTCATTGAGGTCGATGGTCGGGTTGGGAATGTGGTAGCGGTCGGCGAGCGGCAGCGTCGTCACGCGCTTGTTCGGCCGCATCTCGCAGCGGATCTGTCCGACGACGCCCAGGGCGCGCGGCGCGTCGAGCGCCATCAGACCGTCGCGCCGCGGCACGTCGACCTGCCAGCCGATCCAGGCCACCGTGTAGCCGTGACGCATGAGAAAGCCGTTGCCGAATTCCTGCGGCGTGGAAGGATCCGGTACGCGCGGTGCGCTGTTCAGCATGCCCAGCGCCACCTTGCGGCCTCGATTGGCGCAGTCGACGAGGAGTCGGCCGTTGCCCTTGTCCATGTCCACGGGCTTGAGCAGGTAGAAATCCGCGGCGAATTCCACGAGTCCCTTGGCGTTGCGCGGTGCGCGGTCAAGATCGACGACGCGGGTGTGCAGCGCATGATTCGGGTCGACTGCGAAGTGCATCGTGCCGACGATCTTCTCGTAGGAACCGGTGGCGCCGAAGGGTTTGCCGTCGAGTACGACCGCACGCTGCGTGATGTCTAGGCGAGTGAGCATGGGAAACTCCGCTGGGAAGGGTGTGAGGGACTATTGCTTGGCCAGCCCGATATCCTGGATGAGTTTGCCCCATCGCGCGATGTCGGCCTTGATGGTGGCCATGAATTGCTCCGGCGTCGAGCCGACGGGGATCGAGCCGTCGACGGTGAGTCGTTTTTCGACCTCGGGGGCCTTGACCGCGGCAGCCACCCCGGCGCTGAGCTTG
>JBIKKL010000443.1:0-4554 GCA_044360365.1 Burkholderiales bacterium
AGGCCGCGGAACGACTCCTGGCCTACTCCACAGCTCGCGAGTGGCAGCAGTGAGGAAATCTGGGATTCGTCCGCACCGAGATCGGCCTACTGTTGCCATGCGATGCCCAGACGCATCGGGCGTTTGTGCGGCCGGTTCACCCGGACACCTACCCGTGCGCTAACGGAAGGAGCTCAGCGTGCGCTGCCAACGAATGCTGCCGTACAGCGCCGTTGCGCCTGAGTGGCAGGACACCGTCACATTGCTGACGGATCTCGGCTGCGATGTGAACGACTGCTCAGGCCGAGCTGCCGTCACTAGAGTATCGGCAAACAGGCCCTCAGCCCATGACGAGTTTGGACCTCTCGGCACTACTCAGTGGTCATAGGAGCTCGAGCCGCCGAGTAGTTGCAAAGGAAGTTTAGTGGTGGTCCACCGCGCCGGTGTCGAAATCGGATGATCATAGAGTTCCAGCACGTGGGCACGTGCCGCACCGGCCGCGGCCAGTCTTAATTCTTCTGTGCAGTCCCGATTCCAGGTCATCGTCGTCGTGACGACGAATCGGGTGGTGGGCCGGGAACGTGCCAGAGCACCCACTCCGATAACCATTCTTCAGATCTTCGTTACTGATTCCACGAGCAAGAAACTGGGGGCGGATTCGCCGTGCCCGCGAACTCGAGGCCGAAGGCCCTTCTGCCGCGCCCTTAGATCATGCACGCATCCGACCCACAACCGAGGTCTCGATCGGCTTCCGCCAGCAGCTTGTCGTAGTCCTCTGGCAGTTCGATGGCACGCCCTGCGACGCCAAACGAATAGCCTTGCAGCCAGTACGAGTTGGTGGGATGGCCGCCCCCGGCCGTGACGAGGATCAGGTTCTCCGGCTTCGAGGCGATCGGCCAGGGATCTAGATCGAGCGAGGCCTTCGTCACCGGATTGGAGTCCACCTCGATCCAGGACACCGAGCCCGAGCGCCGCAGCTGCGCCATCGGGATCTTCGAGTTTTCCCAGAGGAAATCGCGGATGCTCTTCTGCGTCCAGCCGAGTTCGGCCATGCGCTGCATGACGATGTTCGGCATCATGAGTACGCCGGGCGTGCCGTCGGTGTAGCCCGGAATGCAGTGCAGATTCGGCGCGCGCAGATAGTCTGCAATGCGCCACATGCCCTGCAGGGCATCTTCCTCGGCGGTTTCCTTCTTGGCACTGCGACGGCGGATGTTCGATGCGCCGCTGGCGAATGCGAGCGAGATCGAGTTGGTGCCTGCCGCAAAGCCATGGCGAAAGGTGCCGTGCGGCACCCAGCCTTCGGGCATGCCTTCTTCGTCTTCGCCGAAGACCGCGTTCGTGTAGCGCATGCCCCCGTAATTCGCCATTGCCCCCGTGCCGGGCAGTGCGCCGCCGAGATTCTGCTGCATCAGTCGCAGCGCGCGACCGATGCTGGCGCCGGCCGGGTGCTGCGGATCGGGGCCGAGGCAACCGAAGCCGGTGTTCAAGCGGATTTGCTTGCGGATCGGGCCGTTCACGATGACGACCGGGAACGCGCTGCCCGAGGCCGCCTGCAACTGATCGGTGCCCATCGCCGGATCGAGGAAGGCATCGACGACCGCCAGCAGTACGGGGAGGTATTCCGGTCGCCCGCCGGCCATGGCCAGCGCGACGGCGCACGACTCGACCGTGACGACGCCACCCCGTGGCGGCATCTTGCCCAGCACCTTCGAACCCGGCGCTGCGGCGCCGCGCATGATCCATCGCACGCGTTCGGGCGTGGGCAGCCAAAGCGGCAGGCCGTCGCCCCAAAGATTCGTGACGGCGAGCTGGTTGAAGCGCACCAGCGCGGATTCATAAGTTTCGGCGTCGATCGCGATCGTCTGGCCGCGTTCGCTGGACGTACCGCTCGTATCGAGCTTCCAGCGCATCAGCCCGTCATAGAATTCCTGCTTGCGTGCCTCGACCGGCGAGATGTCGCTCCCGGGCAGGAAGATCGGCATGGGAAACGTGACCATGGCCGCTGCGGGCGCGAGGCCGAGCCCTGCCACGGCATTCTTGAATACGCCGACGAAATCTGCCCGACCCAGGGTAACGGTCGGGATCCCTGCTGCTTCCAATCTAGCGGCTGCACGGCCGCATGCTGTGGCGCAGGAGCCTCAAGAGGCATTGCCGACGATGACTGCATCGACGGCAAGATTCTTCACGAGATCGGCGGTCGATTCTTTGGGAATCTCGGCGTTGCCGACCGGGAATGCGTCGACGGGCATCACTTCTGCACCGGGGAAATCCTTCTCGATGAGTTCCTTGAGCATCGGCAGCATGCGATGCGCTTGCCATTGCTCGTTGGTGAGGAATCCGATCTTCTTGCCCACCAGTGTGTTCACGCGCGAGGCATGTGCCTGCGTGACCTCGAGCGTACCCGAGGGGTCGAGGAACTCTATACGCATGTGATCTCTCCCGGTCCGTGCTGTGCGTCCTTGGGGGGTCAGGACTTCGTTTGACGCGTGGCCGACCAGGCCTTGGCGCCCGCGTTGTTCTTGAGGCTGCCGTCGATGCGCTCGCCATTGACCCGGCCCGTATATCGCGAGCCGCCGTCGGTGATGCTGAGCTCGTCGCCGTTGAGCTTGCCGGAGATGCTGCGGGCCTTGCCATTGACCGTCAGCGTGCCGGAGACCATCTGGAATTCCTGCTTCAATTGCAGCGTGCCGTCGGGTGTCTTCCAGGTGCCTTCGACTTTGGCCGGCACGATCCAGAGGTAGGCGGTGCAGTAGCTCGTGCACCCCTCGTCCGAGCTTGCTGCGACGGAATCGTCCCACTTCCATTCGCCCATGGTGAAGGAGTTCGAGACGATGCGCGTACCCGGCTTCATGTCGAGGATTTTCGGACGCAGGCGCAGGTTGATGTCGGGCAGCAGAAACATCGTGATCACCGTGGCGTGCGAGAAGTCCGTCTCGAAGAGGTCGGCCTTCTTGAACTGAGCTTTCGCGGCGACGCCGGCTTTCTCCGCGCTGCGCTTCGAGAGCTCGACCATGTCGGGGTTGTATTCGATGCCGAGTGCCGTGGCGCCACGTTTTGCCGCGGTGATGACGGTACGGCCGTCGCCCGACCCGAGGTCGATGAGGTTGTCCTGGGCAGTGACTTTGCCCAGCCCCAGCATGCGGTCGACCAGCGCTTGCGGCGTGGGCACCCAGATCACGTCCTTGCCGTGCTGCCCGACCTGGGGCTCGTAGGCTTCTTTGGGCGTTTGGGCAGGCGCGGAAGTGGCAAAGCATAGCGATGCGGCCAACAGGCAGCGCTTGAGGACGTGCGTCGAGGGCATGGACGATCTCCGGTGTGGTAGCGCAGATGCGCGGCGATGCGTTGCCGCCGCGCTGGAAATATGATCATAACGGATTGCCCCCACCCCGGGCGTGGCGGCATGTTGCAGTGCCGTCGTACTTTGCATCATTGAAGATGCGTGTCGCGCGGCGGAGCAGCGGTCAGCGTAGCTGACTGTTGCTGTTGGGGGCTGTGAACCCCTTGCTCTTGCTTGGCGGACTCGGCGGCTTCTGGGGCGGCGGAGGTGGCGGTGGCTGCTGCGGATCCTTGGTGCGCGGTGGCGGATAGCTCTGGCGAGGTTCTCCCTCCTGTGGCACCACGCAGTCCGGATCGTTCGGATCCGTCGTGCGTTGGGTGCATTTAGGATTTACGTCGTAGGGAGAGGGTAGCGGCTCGGTCTGTGCCGCAGCGCTTCCGGCCGCCGCAATCGACAGCATCACCAACAATTCGGCAGTCTTCATGCAGCCCTCCTGTCCGGTTAGCCGGCCACGGCGCTTTCGCCGAAGCGGCCGGCCTGGTAGTCGGCAATCGCTTGCCGGATTTCGTCCTGCGTGTTCATCACGAAGGGACCGTGCTGCACGATCGGTTCCCGCAAGGGCAACGCTGCAAGCACGATGAACCGTGCGCCCTCTGTCCCGGCAACGATTTCGATGTCGTCTCCCGCGGCGAGTACGCCCGCGCTTCGGTGCGGCACTTCCGCGCGAGCGCCGTCGGACCCGACGGCAACGCTGCCTTCATAGGTATAGATGAAGGCGTTTGCTGCCGATGCAATGGGGTGACGAAACACCGCTCCGGCCGGCAGTTCGACATCGAAGTAGAGCGGCGCTGTGGTCGAGCCTTGGATCGGCCCTGCGGTGAGGCGGCCGTCGTGCTCCAGCGTGCCGGCGATGACCTTCACCCGCACGCCGCCCGGGAGTGCCACGACCGGAAGCTCGGCCGCCTGGATGTCCCGATAGGCGGGTGCCTTCATCTTCTCCGCCGCAGGCAGGTTGATCCAGAGCTGAAAGCCGCGCATGCGACCGTGTTCCTGTTGCGGCATCTCGGAGTGAATGATGCCGCGCCCGGCGGTCATCCACTGCACGCCGCCGGTCTTGAGTTCGCCGCGATTGCCGAGATGATCCTCATGACGCATGTGGCCTTCGAGCATGTAGGTGACGGTCTCGAAGCCCCGATGCGGATGCGGCGGGAAGCCCGCGACGTAGTCGTCCGGATTCTCGGAGGAGAACTCGTCCAACATGAGGAACGGATCCACGCGACTGGCGGGCCCGCGTC
>JBIKKL010000030.1:0-16875 GCA_044360365.1 Burkholderiales bacterium
GAGGTGCCGCGCGTCGGGTCCTCGTCACCTTGAGTTCCGCTCCGGTCCAGAGGGCGGCTTCCACCATGGCTGCCATCGTGTCGGTGATGGGCGGCGCGGCACGTGCGGCCATGGCGCGGTAACTGCGCGATGCCCGGTCGCTTGCCTGGATCTCCCCCGGGCCGGTGACCGGATACGGACCGTGCAGGACGACCGGGCCCGGTTCGGCCTGATGCGCGGCGAAGAGATCATGGGCCGACAACGCAAGCGCGCATGCGCAGGCTGTTGCAATGGCAGCGAGCAGTACCTTCGGCATTGCTGTCGGTGGATGCATCAGGCGGGAACGGGGAGCGCTTCCGGGAGCGAGTGCTCCATGGATGGTGTGGGCCGTGAAACCTGTTGTACGATTCGCCCACTATAACCGGGGAGGAGAATACCGTGCGATTGCTTGGCTGGCTGGTGTTTGCGTTGTTGTTGCCCGCATTGGGTCATGCGCAGTATCCGAACAAGCAGGTACGGATGATCGTGCCTTACCCCGCGGGTGGCGGAACGGATATCGTGGCGCGTCCTGTGGCGCAGAAGTTGACGGAGCGCTGGGGGCAGTCGGTGGTGATCGAAAACCGTGGTGGCGCCACCGGCATGATCGGCACGGAGATCGTAACGAAGGCAGCGCCCGACGGCTACACCATCCTCTTCAGCGCTTCGCCCGAGATCGTGATCAACCAGCACCTCTATGCGAAGTTGGCCTACGATGCCGCGCGCGATCTTGCGCCGGTCAGCATGGGGGCCTACACGCCGATGATCTGGGTCACGCATCCGTCATTTCCCGCCAAGGGCATGAAGGAGTTCGAAGCCATCGCGAAGCGCAAACCGGATCAGGTGAACTACGGTTCTTCGGGTGCAGGCAGTCCGCATCATGTGGTCGGCGAATGGTTTCGTTATCTGACGAAGGCGAGCATCGTGCACGTGGCCTACAAAGGCGGCGGACCGCAGCTGAACGATCAGCTCGGGGGGCATGCCATCTCCGGTGTGTTCACGATGCCCGTGACCACGCAGCACGTGCGCGCAGGGCGCCTCAAGGGTCTTGCCGTCACGAGCGACAAGCGCTCGCCCGCGTTGCCCGACGTACCGTCGATGAAGGAACAGGGCTACGACCTGGAGGCCACCGCGTGGTTCGCGGTGTCGCTGCCGGCTGCGACGTCGAAGGACATCGTCAACAAGGTCAGCGCCGATGTGAACTGGGCGTTGACGCAGCCCGACGTTCGCGCGCGGCTCGAAGATCAGGGCTACACGCCGGCACCGAACTCGCCCGAAGCGTTCTCGAAGTTCATTCGTGCCGAGATCGCGAAGTACGCGACTATCGTCCGCAACACGGGGATGAAGCTCAACTAATTCACGAGGCTCGGGCGTTTCCTCGACCTACCTGCCACCGGTTCGAGGAAACGCTGGCGATGGGCACGCTTCCGCGCAGAATAGAGCGAGTTGCCGCAGCCGTGTCTCTCATCCGCGGAGCCGACGCCCAGCAATGGCCAGTATTCCCGTAGCCGCGAGAAAGAGCGCGCCGATCACGTAGAAGCTTGCTTCGATGCCCCACGCTTGCGCGATCACGCCCATCGCTGCCGGCGTGACGATCGAGGACAGGCGCACGACCGCATTGCGCAGCCCGACGCTCGACCCCTGACGATTCACAGGAATGCCCGTGCTCAGGATCGAATACATGAGCGGCTGACTCATGCCCTGCGCGACACCGCGCAGGAAGCACGCGAGGAAGAGCAGCCACAGCAGGCTGCCGATCATGGGGGTCAGCGTGATCGACAGGATCGACACGACGATGCACGCCAGCACGAGCCGGTTGCTTCCCAGCCGTCGTTCCATCGGGGCGGCAACCATCGAGCCGAGCACACCCGAGAGTTCCGCCACGGCGACGAGCATGCCGATGAGCGTGCCGCTGAGCCCGATGTTGCCGAGGTGCACGACATAGAGCGAGTTCTGGATCGCTCCCGACGCGCCGCGCAGAAAGCTGGCGCTGAGGACGAAAGCCACGGTCGGTATCAATGCCAGAAGCAGCGCTTCCCTGTGCGGCTGCCATCGTGGTACCAGCGTGGCGATGCCGATCGGTCGCGGTGTCGGTTCCGCAGCGGCGCCATGCGTCCGGCAGTAGGCGAGGGACGCGATGGTTCCGGCGCTGCAGACAGCAACGCATGCGAAGGCGATCCATGAGCCGAAGAGATCCCAGGCCGCGCCGACCACGATCGGGCCGATGAATGTGCCGATACGTGTCGCGATGCTATAGCGCGCAAGCCAGGCGGTCATGCCTTGGCTGGTTCGCAGGCTCCAGGTTTGCGAAGCGGCCATGGCCAATCCGGTCGCCAGACCCAGCAGCAACTGCAACACGAGCAGCGCCGTAAACCAGCCTGACAGTGGTATCAGGAGGGGTAGTGCGGCGCTCGTGGCAGCCACCCAGATGAGCACGCGCCGTGTACCGAGTTCGTCCATCAGAATGCCGCCGTGAATGGACAACAGCGCGGGCAGCAGCGAGCGGGCCGCGACGATCATGCCGATCTGGGCGGCATCGAGCCCGACGGCCACCGCATAGAGCGGCACCAAGACGGAGAGCATGTCCCAAACCGCGTTGGTGAAGAGACCCACGCCGAGAACGGCTACGGCTTCGCGATCGCGTTTTTTCGGCGCGTCGGGGATGACATTGGCTCCATGCGGGGGACGATGATCCGGTGACCCGAGACGGGGATGAATGCCGGACAAGAATTATCGTGGGGCGCGATGCGAGCCGCCTCCTCCGTGACATAAGGATACCGATATTCGCAGTTTCGTACACCGATGTGCCGTGGCTGCGGCAGCGTGCGAAGTGCGTCGTCGTGATGGCGTAGCACGCGCCCCCGATGATGATGCGGCGACGACGGTTGTGGTACGAGATCAGGCAGACTTGCCGATCAGCTTTCGGAACCAGCTGCTGACGCCACTCCGTGTTCGGGGTGCAGTCTGGGCGACCGGAGCGGGCACGATCACCGAATCGTCGGCGGCAATGGCCGTTGCTTCGGCCAGGGCATCCCTCGGTGCTTGCTCGGGTGGCCGAGTCCAGGCACGCAGCCCTTCGATCAGCGCACTGCCTTGCGTGTTGACCCCGAGGATTGCGCAGTACTTCAAGCCGAGATCCAGCGAGTGTTCGATGAGCGGCGCGAGGTGGGTCGATGCTTTGGGGATCGAAGCGTGAAAGCGCTCCGCGAGGATAAGCAGCCCCTGGCTCCGTTCCTCGGGGCGCGTGCGCCACGCCGCATCGCAAAGCTCTCGAGCAAAGCCGGCGGCGTGTGCAATGCGTTCGCGATCGGACTGCGCCGGTGCAAGCGGGCCTTCCGGCAAACTTCGCATGGCATGCAGCACGTTGGGCGGGAAATTCCACTGACGCGCGACTTCGATGCCCAGTTCGTCGAAGCCGATGCCGAGCACCGAGCGCGAGGCAGCCATCTCTGCGACCCCCTGAGTTCGAACGACGCGTATGACTTCGTCGTAGTCTTCACTCAGATAGTAGATCGAGAGGATCTCGCCGAGGCGGCCGAACATCGAACAGACGAAGGCTTCCTCCACGTTCTGCAGGCCGGCCATGCGGCCGATGTTGCGTCCCACGACGGCGGCCACGAACGAGCCGAGCAGCACTTCGTGCAGTCCGGGATGAACGTTGGTGGCCTGCGGCGGCGTTGCCAGCATGAGGCTGCTCGCCACCGCGCGCACCTGCTGCATGCCGAGCTTCACGATGGCCTGGGAGACGCTCGTGACATTGCCGCCCCCGCCGTGCGCAGCGGAGTTCACGATCTGGAGGAGTTTGTGCGTGAGCGCGAAATCCTGCATGACGAGATTCGCGAGCTTTTGCACTGAACCGTCGCTGTCGTCGGAGGTAAGTTGATTGATTGCGGAAAAGCGCTGCGACAAAGCCGGGAAATTCGATTTATGCCGCATGCGGCGCAGCAGGAACTCGACGGTGCTGTGCGTCGCAGGCTCGGCGGCGATCTGCGTCGTGGTTTCGCCGTTCGCACCGACTCGCACGCGATCCAGCACGGCCTTCATTTCGCCGGCATCGCGAAAGCGTGCATCGGGGTTCTTGTCGAGCGCGCGCATCACGATCTCGTCGAGCCGCGGATCGACGCCGGGCTTTTTGTCCGACGGCTTCGGAATGGCTTCGTTCAGTATCCGGTAGATCGTGCTGGTGTTGTCGCCGCTCGTGTTGACCGGTTCGCCAGTCAGCATTTCCCAGAAGACGAGACCGAGCGCGAACACGTCGGCCCGCTGATCCGCGTGTCCCCCGTTGAAGTGCTCGGGCGCCATGTACCTCACGGTACCGGCGGGGGACTCCGCGTTGAAGTCGAGCAGGCCGCGTGCGATGCCGAAGTCGGTGATGCGAGGCACGCCCGTTTGGGCGAGAAGAATGTTGGCGGGTTTGATATCGCCATGGACGAGCCCCTTGGTGTGGGCATGCGCGATGCCTGCGAGGATCTGACTCATCGCGATGACGGCTTTCGCGGTCGACAGGGCGCCCTCGCTCTTGATCAACTGAGCGAGCGTGCGGCCTTCCACGTATTCGAAAACGACGTAGGGTGCGTCGAGCGCAAGCCCCACTTCGTAGACCGGCACGACATTGGGATGCGACAGGCCGCTCGCCGTGCGAGCCTCCCGCAGGAGCCGGTCGAAACGATCCTGGCTACCTTCGCCACTGACGGGGAGCCGCTTGATGGCGACGAGCCGGCCCAACTCCGGGTCCGACGCGAGATAGACGGCACCTTGTGCGCCTCGACCCAGTATGCGAACGATGCGAAACCGTCCGATAACGTCGGCGGGAGGCGCAGCTTGGGTCGGAGCAGCGGTTTCCATGGCATCGGCGCAAGTAGTTGGGCGCCGGGGCGTCGGGCACCGCTCCCTCCTTACGGACCGGCACCCGGGAACTTTAGGGACTTTCCGGCTATCGTCTGAGGGAAAGCCCGAGGGCGAGTCGGTGTAGGGATGCCGGGAGGCTTCGCCAAGGCTCGACGAAGTGGACGTGGAATGACCTGCAGACGTGGTTCGGAGATCAGCATGCCATGCGGGTTCCGGTGCCGCGGCCGTGCCGGTACAGCCCGACTTACTTTGCCGGTGCCGCGGGCGTGGCAGGCGGTGTGGCGGCTGTCGGCGCCTCCGCGGTCGCGGCTGGCTTGACGGCGGGTGCCGGCTCGGCAGGTGGAATCGCTTGCGCCTTCACCGCGGGGGCGCTGCGCGGATAGCCTGCCTTATCGAGCGCCGAATTCCATTGGTCTTCGTCGAAGCCCTTGAGCGTCGAAGTGCCGATGATCAGCAGCGGAACGGAATTGTCCCCGCTGCTCGCCTTCTTCCAGGCATCCTGCTCCCCGAGGCGGGACGGATTGCGCACCGAGTGCGGGACGCCGCGTTTGGCGAGAAAGTCCAGGGCGCGATTGCAGAGGTCGCCGCAGTCGTTTATCCACAAAGTGACCGGATTCCGCTTTGCGGCCTCTTGCACGGCGAACGGGCTGCTTCCGGTCTGGATCGTGTTGCGAATGATCTTCTGCTCTTGCACATTCTTCGCGTTCGGCGGTGGCGGCGTATCGCTGTACTGAACGCGCCCCTGGGCATCCACCCACTTGTACATGGCCGCGTGTACGGGCGCTACCAGCAGGCATGCGAGCAACCATGCGATCGTTTTCATCGGTACTCCCCCAATTTCTTCGTCTGGTTCAAAGATAGTGTACTTCGTCGCGGAGGACGCTCCCAGGGCGAACACATTGGCACGACAAATGCGTGCGATCGACAGGACATCATGCCGCCAATGGATCCGTCATGCCGTTGTGCCTCAGAAGCGCCTCGATCCTGGGCTCGCGACCGCGGAACGCGGTGAAGGATTCGAGCGCCGGCCGGCTGCCGCCTACGGCAAGGATCTCTTCACGGAACAGGCTGCCCGTCTCGGGGTTCAGGATGCCTGTTTCCTCGAACAGACTGTACGCATCGGCTGAAAGTACCTCGGCCCACTTGTAGCTGTAGTACCCCGCTGCATAGCCCCCGCCGAAGATGTGCGAGAAGCTGTTCGCGAACCGGTTGTAAGGCGGCGGGACGAGGACCGCGATTTCCGAGCGTACCTGCGAGAGCAGATCTTCGACCGTGGCCGTGCCCGCCGGATCGAAGCTGCTGTGCAGCAGCATGTCGAACAGCGAGAACTCGAGCTGGCGCACGGTCTGCATGCCGACCTGAAAATTCTTCGCGGCAAGCATCTTGTCGAAGAGGCTGCGCGGCAGGCGCTCGCCGGTATCGACATGGCGTGTCATCGGTGCGAGGACGTCCCACTCCCAGCAGAAGTTCTCCATGAACTGACTGGGCAACTCCACCGCATCCCACTCGACACCGCTGATGCCGGCGACGGGCAGATCCTCCACCCGCGTGAGCAGATGATGCAGTCCGTGGCCGAACTCATGGAACAGCGTACTGACTTCGTCGTGCGTCAGGAGGGCGGGTTTGGTCCCGACCGGCGGCGAGAAATTGCAGGTGAGGTAGGCCACGGGGGCCTGGATGCCCGCGGCGACGCGCCGTCGGGCCACGGCGTCGTCCATCCACGCGCCGCCGCGCTTGCCCGACCGCGCGTACATGTCGAGGTAGAACTGTCCGATCTTGTCGCCGCTGCGGTCGGTCAAAGTGTAGAAGCGGACGTCCGGATGCCACAGGGGGGCTGTGTCGGGCCGGATGGTGATGCCGAAGATGCGTTCGACGAGCCCGAACATGCCGGCCAGCACCTGTTCCTCGGTGAAGTACTGCTTCACTTCCTGATCGGAGAAGGAGTACCGTGCGATTCGCAGTCGCTCGGACGCAAAGGCGACGTCCCACGATTGCATGTCTTCGAGACCCAGCTCGCTGCGGGCAAAGGCCTTGAGTTCGGCCAGATCCCGCTCGGCATAGGGCTTCGCCCGCTGCCCGAGATCGCGCAGGAACACGAGCACCTCGTCGGGCGTATCCGCCATCTTCGGTTCGAGGGAGTACGCCGCGTAGCTCGGGAAGCCCAGGAGCTGGGCCAGTTCCCGGCGCAGCTGGAGCATTTCCGCCATGACGGGCGTGTTGTTCCACTCGGATTTGCCGAATTCGGCGGCGCGGGTGGCGTAGGCGCGGTACATGAGTTCGCGCAGGTCGCGGTTCTCGGCGTATTGCATGACCGGCAGGTAGGAAGGCATCTTGAGATTGAACTGCCAGCCTTCCTTGCCGGCATCCTCGGCCTGTTTGCGAGCGGCCTGCAATACGTCTTCGGGGATGCCGGCGAGACGGGCGGGATCCGTCTCCAGGTGAGCGAATGCGTCCGTGGCGTCGAGGATGTTGTCGGAAAATCGGGACGCCAGCTCGGCCAGTCGCTCGCGCACGGCGCTGTAGCGTGCCTTGAGATCGTCGGCCAGTTCGGCGCCGCCGAGGCGGAAGTCCCTCAGCTCGTTCTGGATGATCTTTTTGCGTGCGGCGGGGAGCGCCTCGTACTGGGGCGAATTTGCCAACGCCTTGTAGCCTGCGTAGAGCGCCTGGTTCTGGCCGAGTTCAGTCCAGTATTGCGTGACCTTGGGCAGGGCGGCGTTGTAGGCCTCGCGCAACGCCGGCGTATTGACGACGGCGTTGAGGTGGGCGGTCTGACCCCAGGCCCGGCCGAGGCGCTCGTTGACGTCGATGAGCGGCTGGACGAAATCGTCCCACGTGACCGGCGTCGAGATGGCGGTGACTTTCTCGACGATCGACCGGCCTTCGGCAAGCAGTTGATCGATGGCGGGTGCCACGAACTCGGGGTTGAATTCGGCGAAGCGGGGCAGGCCCGAGCAGTCCAGCAATGGGTTCATCGCATACCTTTCGATCGCATCAATACGGTTCGCTGCCCGGAGGATATGCGGGCGCAGCGTGAGAATCGCAAACACCGAAGCATATACGGTGTGCGAACCGACAGCCTTGACCCGAAATGTACCCGGCGCGTCGGGTGCGCCGTCGACCGAAAACGATGCGCGGCGGCGCGTCCGAACGGGTTGGAGTGCGCCCTCGAGTCGCAGTTCCGATGTGGGCTGGGCGACGTGGCCGCCGGCGATGAATTCAACCCGCGTATCGGTGCCGTCCCGCGCGCGGATTCTGCGATAATCGCGCGACAATTTCGCGAGGTCACCGATCCGACAATGGCGCAGACGCTGCTCGACGACCCAGCCATCACCCAGGACGAGCGCGATCTGGCGCTCTATCAATCCCGGATCGAACGTCCGCCCCAGCTCAAAGCCCCCGAATTCAGCAAGGAAGGTCGTCTGCGGCACGTGATCTTCAGCGGTCAGTTTCCGCTCGATATGCTGGAAGACCTTGCCGGGACCGCAGACAAGATCCGCCTCCTTTCGCGATCCCGCACCGGGCAGGATTTCCTGCTCAACCTGCTGCACCACAAGCGCGCCATGCTGTATTTCACGCAGCCCTCGACGCGCACGTTCCTCTCCTTCATGGCGGCGTGCCAGATCCTCGGCATGACCTGCAACGAAGTACGCGATCCGGCGACGTCCTCCGAAACCAAGGGCGAGACCCGGTTCGACTCGATCCGGATGTTCAGCAGCTATTTCGACCTGGTGATCATGCGCTCGCCGATCGCGCGGCTTGCCGAAGCATGCGCCTACCTGATGAACGACGTGGAGCGCAGCGGCAGTCGCAGTGTGCCCATCATCAATGCCGGTTCGGGGGCCGACGAGCACCCGACGCAGGCGCTGCTCGACATCTACACCCTTCAGCGCACGTTCCAGTTCGTCAACTCGGACGATTCGCCGGTCATCTCGCGGCTGGACATGCTGCGGCGCGAGTTTCCGCAGTTGAAGACCGGCCTGTCGGGCAAGGTCTATGCGTTTTGCGGCGACATCGGTCGGGGGCGCACCGTCCGCTCGCTCGCCGCGCTGCTGGCCCAATACTCGGATGTGACCCTGGTGTTCGTCTCCCCCGATCACGCGACGCTGCGCATGGGCGACGATCTGAGGCAGCGTCTGGTCAGACGCGGCGTGCGCATGGTCGAACTGGAATCGCTGGACGCTCCCCTGGACGGCAAGCCCGCCATCGAGCAGTTCGATGCACTGTACATGACGCGCATCCAGAAGGAACACAACGTCGACACCGACGAGGCCGCCTTCTCCAGCATCGATTTCGCCCGCTACAAGCTCACCCCGACACTCGTCCGGCGCATGAAGCCGTATGCGCCCATCCTGCATCCGTTTCCTCGCGATCAGCACTTCGGCGAGGTTCCGTCCGAGATCGACAGCGATCCGCGCGCCATGTACTTCCGTCAGGCGCGAAACGGCATGTGGGTACGCGCGGCGCTGCTTGCCCACATCTTCAATGTCGACCATCAGGTCGCCCGCTACTACCACAGTCAGTTCGGCAGCTGGGACGCCACGCGAAACGGGGCGTGAGTGCCTGTCAAACCTGCGCGGGCTCAGCCCGCCGGGGAAGACGGGCGATTGCCTTGCTCCTCGAACCAGGTCTGAAGGATCTCCCGCGCGGCCATCGTATCGATGATGCGTTTCTGGTTTCGGGCTCGCGTGCCGGCACGCGACAACGAACGGCTCGCCTCCCATGAACTCAGCGACTCGTCGATTTCCTCCACCTCGATGCCGAAGCGCTTGCGCAGATTGCGCATGAACGCGTCGATGGGGGCCTTCATGGGATGCGGTTCGGCGCCGTCGCGGCTCGGCATGCCGACGATCAGGCGTACCGGCTTCCACTCGCGGACCAGGCGCTCGATGGCCTCCAGGCGGCGTGCGTTGTCGGCGAACTCGATCGTGTCGATCGGATGAGCGATGCCGTGGGACAACTCGCCGACGGCCACGCCGATGCGCTTGAGGCCGAAATCGAAGGCCATCACGGTGCCGCCGGTCGACGGTGGGGGGGAGTTCGGCTCGGTGGTCATGGCGGGCACGCGCGCGCTACTTTGCCGCGACAGTACGGCTGTTCAGGCGTGACCTGCCTGCTCCGACAAGCTCGCGAAATCGATGCCGAGCAGCTGCATCGCGGCGGGCAGACGCTCTTCCGCGGGCAGATCGAAGATGACTTCGGGCTGTGCCTGCACGGTCAGCCATGCATTCTGCGCGAACTCGTTTTCGAGTTGACCCGGCGCCCAGCCGGCGTAGCCGAGTGTCACGATGAGGCGGTCCGGGCCCTGCCCATTGCCTACCGCCACCAGGACGTCCCTGGAGGTCGTGAGACCGATGCGACCGTTGACGGCGAGGGTCGATTGCCATTCGCCGATGGGCTGATGCAGGACGAAGCCTCGATCGAGCTGCACGGGCCCTCCGAAATGGATCGGCATCTTCTGCAGCGAGGGTTCGGTGTGCGGGATCTCGACTTGAGCCAGCAATGCCGACAAAGTCATGTCGATCGGCCGGTTCACCACCAGGCCGAGGGCGCCCTGATCGTTGTGCTCGCACACATAGGTGAGCGTGCGGGCGAAATTCGGGTCGACCATGTTCGGCATGGCGATCAGGAAGTGATCGGTCAGGTTCATGGTGCCCATGGATCGATTGTAAACGCGGCGCATGGCCTTCACAATGAAACACTCCGGCCCGGTGTTGTGTCGGACAGGACTTCGGCCGGCGGTGTGATTCACGACGCGGTGCCCGTGTCCCGACAGAAGGACCTGGTCGCTGCCGTCGGGATGCCGCTGCCAAGCCGGACGAAAAGCACGAGCCGCGCCCGATGAATCGAATCGAATCTGCCCTGGTCTGGTTCCGACGCGATCTGCGTCTGGACGACCACGCTGCCCTGCACGCCGCATTGACCGCGTGCCGGCGCGTCTATTGCGTCTTCGTTTTCGATACCGAGATCCTCGATCGTCTGCCTACGCGCGCCAGTCGCCGGGTCGAGTTCATTCACGCGAGTCTCATCGAGTTGAACGCGGCGCTCGTTCGCCAGGCCAGTACGCTGATCGTCTGCCATGGGGCTGCGCGGGAGGAGATTCCGCGCCTGGCCGCGCGACTGCGTGTGGATGCAGTCTTCGCCAATCACGATTACGAACCGCAGGCGCTCGCCCGCGACGCGGCTGTCGCCCGTACCCTGCAGGCAGCAGGCGTGGAGTTTCGTACCCGCAAGGACCAGGTCATCTTCGAGAAGGGAGAAGTCCTGACCGGCTCGGGCAAGCCCTTTTCGGTGTACACCCCCTACCGGACGGCCTGGCTCAAGCGCCTGGTGCCGTTCTTTCACAAGGCCTACCCTGTCGAGAAGCATCTCGGGTCACTCGCGCCGTTGCCGGCCGAGGTTGTGCCGAGTCTGGAGGCCATCGGCTTCCGGAAGACCAACTTCGATCAGATCGGCATTCCGGCCGGGGCAAGCGGGGCACAGACGTTGCTCGAAGACTTCCTGCGCCGCATCGACGGCTACAGGGAGCGGCGCGATTTTCCCTCAGTGCGCGGGCCTTCGTACCTGTCGGTGCATCTGCGGTTCGGGACAGTCTCCATCCGCCGGCTCGTCTCGCTGGCCGTGGAGCGATCGAGCGAGGGTGCCACGACGTGGCTGCACGAACTTGTCTGGCGCGATTTCTATTTCATGATCCTGCATTTTCACCCGCACGTGGCGGAGCGCGCGTTCAAACCGGAGTTCGATGCGATTCCCTTTCCCAACGATCCCGCGCGGTTCGATGCTTGGTGTCGCGGGCAGACCGGCTATCCGATCGTGGACGCCGCGATGCGTCAGCTGAACACCGCGGGCTACATGCACAATCGCCTGCGCATGATTTCGGCATCCTTTCTCGTCAAGGATCTGCACATCGACTGGCGTTGGGGCGAGCGATACTTCGCAGAACACCTGAACGACTACGATCTTGCGGCAAACAATGGCGGCTGGCAGTGGTCCGCGTCGACCGGCTGCGATGCCCAGCCTTATTTCCGCATCTTCAACCCGGTGACGCAGTCGGAGAAGTTCGATCCGCAGGGAGCGTTCATTCGACGCTATGTTCCCGAAATTGCGAAGCTCCCCGATCGGCTCATCCATGCACCGTGGAAGGCGAATGCCGACGAGTGCAGAGACGCTGGCGTGATTCTCGGTGCCACGTATCCGCATCCGATCGTCGATCATGCCGAGTCGCGCCGGATCGCGCTCGAGCTCTACGGCAAGATGAAGAAGGCATAGAAGCCTACTTGCGCCAGAACGCGGGCGTGAAGAACACGAGGATGGTGAACAGTTCCAGCCGCCCGAGCAGCATCAGCGCGACGCAGAGCCACGTCTGAACGTCGGTGAGCGATGCGAAGTTCGAGGCCGGGCCGACCTCGTGCAATCCCGGTCCCAGATTCGCCAGCGAGGCGGCGGCGGCGGAGAACCCGGTCAGGATGTCGAGCCCGGTGGCCGCGAACAGCAGAGTTGCGACGACCAGCGTTGCAATCCAGGCAAAGAAGAACGCGAGCACGCCGACGATGACGCGGCCGGGCACGACCTGGCCCGCGATCTTGACCGGGACGATCGCACTCGGATGCAGCATGCGGACCATGTCCCGGTAGATCTGGCGGTAGAGGATGATGGCCCGAATCATCTTGATGCCGCCGCCGGCCGAGCCCGAGCAGGTGACGAAGCTCGCCAGAAACATGAGCCACAGCGGCGCGAAGAACGGCCACTTTGCGTAATCTTCGGTCGCATAGCCGGTGGTCGTCGCGACGGATACCGTATTGAAGGCCGCATGGCGCATCGACGTCGAAAGATCCGGGTAGGTCTCGTTGAACCAAAGATACAAGCCCACGACGACGACGCTGGTCACGAGGATGAACACGAACGTCATGACTTCCGGGTCGCGGCGAAACGCGAGCAGGCTTTTCGAGTGCCAGGCAACGAAGTGCGTCGCGAAATTGATGCCGGCGAGCGTCATGAAGACAATCGCCACCAGTTCGATCGCCACCGAATCGAAATAGCCGAAGCTCGCGTCATGCGAGGAAAAGCCGCCGAGGCCCATGGTCGTGAAGGCATGGATCAAGGCGTCGATCCAGGTCATCCCGGCAAGGCGGTAGGCAAGCATGCACAAGACCGTGAGCACGGCGTAGACCGACCAGAGCACCTTCGCAGTCTCTGTAATGCGCGGCGTAAGGCGGGCATCCTTCATCGGCCCCGGAATCTCCGAGAGGAAGACCTGGCGTCCGCCGACACCCAACAGCGGCAGGATGGCAACGGCCAGCACGAGGACGCCCATGCCGCCCAGCCATTGCAGTTCGGCGCGCCAGATGTTCACTGCGGCAGGCAGGTGATCCAGGCCGCTCAATACCGTGCTGCCGGTGGCCGTGAGTCCCGCGGTGGCCTCGAAATAGGCATCGGTAAACGACAGGCCCGGGATGCAAAGCATCAGGGGCAACGTTGCGAACGCCGACCCGCCGACCCAAACTGCGATCACGAGCGCGATGCCGTCGCGTGGTTTCAGGTCGCGACGAAAGCGCCGCGTGAGAAGCCAGATGAGATAGCCGCTCGCGCAGTTGAAGGCCATCGAGAAGACGAACTGGTTGGCCGTGCCGTCGTTCATCGCGAGCGAAACCGCGAGCGGCAGGAGGTGCGTCAGGCTCATGAACATCGCGATGAGCCCGAGCAGCGGGGCGACGGTGAGTAGCGTGGCCACGAGTCAGGTGTGCGTCCGGTTCACCCGGTTCGCCGAGTACGATGTGTTCAGAGGAACCCCACCCCGACCTGGAACAGCTTTTCCACCTGCGGCACGATCTTCTTGGTCACCGCGAAAACGATGACATGGTCGTCTGCCTGGATGAGCGTGTCATGGTGCGCGATGATGACTTCGTCCGCACGTCGATCCGATTCCTTGCCCGGACGCCGCCGCACGATGGCGCCGATCGTCGCCCCCTTGGGCAGATCGATTTCCTCCACCGTGCGCCCGACCACCTTAGACGACTTGCGGTCGCCGTGTGCGATGAGTTCGAGGGCTTCCGCCGCACCGCGCCGCAGGGAGTGGACGGCGACGCAATCGCCGCGACGCACATGAGCGAGCAGCGTGCCGATCGTCGTCTGCGCGGGTGAAATCGCGATGTCGATCTGCCCGGCCTGAACGAGGTCGACGTAGGAGCTGCGATTGATGAGGGCGATGGCGCGTCGTGCTCCCATCCGTTTGGCAAGCAGCGACGACATGATGTTGTTTTCGTCGTCGTTGGTGACGGCGCAAAACACGTCCATTTCGTCGATGTTCTCGGATTCGAGCAGTTCTTCGTCGGTGATGTCCCCCGAAATGACCAGGGTGCTGTTGAGGTCGGAGGCGAGGCGCTCCGCGCCGGCCTTGTTGAACTCGATGATCTTCACCTGATAGTTCTTTTCGAGGGCGGTGGCGAGCCGCCGTCCGATGTTGCCGCCGCCGCCGATCATCACTCGTCGCACGGGCTTGTCCATCCGCCGCAGTTCGCGCAATACGTCGCGGATGTGTTCGCGGGCGGCAAGAAAGAACACTTCGTCCCCGGCTTCGATGACGGTATTTCCCTCCGGGATGATGGGGCTGTCCCGCCGGAAGATCGCAGCGACCCGGGTATTGATGTGCGGCATGTGGCGGCGGATCTCCTGCAGTTCATGGCCGACCAGCGGGCCGCCATGGAAAGCAAGCACGGCGACGAGCGAGACGCGGCCTTCGGCGAACTCGAGCACCTGCAGCGTCTCGGGAAACTCGATCAGCTTGACGATGTAGTCGGTGAGGATCTGTTCGGGGCAGATCGCGAGATCGACGGCGAAGTTGTCGTCGTCGAAGATTTCCGGATGCGCGAGGTAGTCGGTGGCGCGCACGCGGGCGATTCGTGTCGGCGTGTTGAAGAGCTTGCGGGCGAGTTTGCAGGCCACGAGGTTGGTCTCGTCGCTCTGGGTGACTGCGACGAGCATGTCCGCATCCTCGATGCCGGCCCGGATGAGTACCGTCGGATGCGCCGCGTTGCCGGTGACCGTACGCAGGTCGAGTCGATCCTGCAGCTGGGCAAGGCGGGCCGGATTGGTGTCGACCACGGTGATGTCGTTGGCTTCGGAGACGAGGCTCTCCGCGACCGTCGATCCGACCTGCCCTGCGCCCAGTATGATGATTTTCAAGAGCGGCGTGCCGAAAAGGGAAAATTCTAACAGTCCGCCGCGTTCGATATCGCACTACCGCGGTTCGGTCGGGCGCGGGATCGGATGCGAATCAGGGCATGTGGGCGCGCACCCAGGTCTTCCAGGCTTCGAAGAGCACCGGATCCAGCGCCGCGATGGCCGAACGTCGCCACAGGGGCGCTTGCCAGTAGTCGTCGTGATCGAGCGCGCACAAGTGCCCATCCGCTTCGCTCAGGATCAGTGCGCCGGCCGCGTAGTCCCACAGTTTCTGCCCGCCGTGCAGATAGACATCGAAGCGACCGGCCGCGGCATAGCACCATTCCAGCGCGCTGGCGCCGTAGTTTCGCTGCGACATGTACGGCGGGCGGGCCACGAGGTGCTGGGCGAGCGTTTTGTCCACACGCTTCAGGTCGACGCCGGCCATCGCGTTGCGCAGCGTAGGCACCGTGCTCTTGATCGGCAGCCGTTCCCCGTTGAGATAGGCGCCCGCGCCGCGAGCGGCCGAGAACGCTTCATCGGCGACCGGATCGAAGACCACGCCGAGCACCGGACGGCCTTGGCGCATGAGCGCGACCGAGACTGCGAAATACGGCAGGCCATTGACGAAATTCGACGTGCCGTCGATCGGATCGACGCACCACAGGCCGGCATCGCCGTTGATCCACTGTTCTGCCTGTTCCTGCTGCGTCATTTCCTCGGCGAGTACCGGAACGTCGGTCAGGCCCCGCAAGGCACGCGTAAGCGCTTCCTGGGCGGCGAGATCGGCTTCGGTGAAGAGGCTGCCATCGGCCTTGCGGCTGTGAGCCACCCGCAGGTAGCGCGGCATGATCTCGGTGGCCGCAACGTCGCGCACGACGCTCAGCAGCGGTTCGAGGAGCGCGGCGTCGGTGTCGTTGCTCGCGCCCGCTTGCGTGGCGATCGGGCGGGATTCGTTGGATTGATTCGGCGGGTATGCCATGATTGCATCGCGCTGCATGCGGCGACACACGCTTAACGACGGCAAAGCCTTGCAATGAGATCACCGAGAGTTTACCACCCGGGCCGGCTTCAGGTCGGCCGCGACGCCACGCTGGACGAGGCGGGTTCGCATCATCTCGGTCGGGTATTACGTATGAAGGCCGGCGATCCCGTCGTGCTGTTCGACGGCACGGGCGGCGAGTATCAGGGGGTCATCCGCGGCGTCGAGCGCAGCGGCGTGCGGGTTCGGGCGGAAGCATTCGATCCGATCGAGCGCGAATCGATGCTCGAGGTCGGGCTCGTGCAGGCCGTTTCGGCCGGCGAGCGCATGGAGTTCACGCTGCAGAAGGCAGTCGAACTCGGCGTTGCATGGGTCGCGCCGATCATCACTCGGCGTTCGAAGGTGCGGCTGGGCGCAGAGCGCGCGGAGAAGCGCGTGTCGCATTGGCAGCGCGTCGTCAGTGCGGCCTGCGAGCAAAGCGGACGCAATCGCGTGCCCGCCGTGCGACCGCTGATGGAATTCACCGCCTGGCTCGCCGAACCCGCGGGCGCTTCCCATCGGCTCGTGCTGCAACCGGATGCCGACCGACGCTTGTCCGAAGCGGGGCCCCTGCAGGGCAGCGTCGAACTGCTGGCGGGCTGCGAGTCCGGTTTGGACGACGAGGAGATCGATCTGGTGCTGCGGTATGGTTTCGTGCCGGTGCGGTTGGGCCCCCGTGTGCTGCGGACCGAAACGGCCGGTATCGCGGCGCTGGCGGCCATACAGGCGTTGTGGGGCGATTTCTGATTCGTGCGTAAACCGTGGCGCTCGGTGCGGCGTTCTTGGACTTCCGGGCCGCAGCGCCGCATGCCGAATGATGCGAGGTGAAAACATGA
>JBIKKL010000398.1:0-4951 GCA_044360365.1 Burkholderiales bacterium
GCACGGTGCCGCCCGCCGAGCTGCCGGGCGTCGTTCGAGCGGTGACGCATTCCCGGCGCGCGGATCTCGCGGGTGTCGCTTGGGTGTACCTCGCGCTTGCGCCGCAGGGCTGCGCTGCCGTCGTCGTGCCGGAGTCGTTTCTTTCGGAAGCGACGCAAGGCCACCTGCAATTGCGTCGCCTGCTCACCGAGGAAGGTCGCGTGCACGGCATCGTGCGCCTTGCATCCGGCGTCTACAAGCCGCGATCAGGCGCCGCGGTGCTTGTGCTCGGCGCGCCCGACCTGAGACCGGTATGGTTCTGCGAAGTGGACGATGCCGCCGAGATGCCGCAACCAGGTTCCGGGGAGGACGCGGTGTCTTCGGTGGGTATGCGCTGGCGCGATCGACATCTCGCCGATGCTGACCAGCCGCGAGCCGGAACGAGCTTCTTCGTGCCCCGCGACGAAATTGCGGCTGCGCAGTTCGAGTGGTCCCTGGAACGGTATCGACGTGCCGAGGCTGCGCCGTCGACCCCGCTGCGCCCGCCGCACGAGATCCTCGCCGAACTGGCCGGGCTGGAGGCCGAGATCTTTCAGGGAATCCGGGATCTGGTGGGCGTGATCAAGCGATGACGGATGAACCGAGCCGCATCCGCCTGCACGACTTGATGACATCTCCCGAGCCGTGGGACGGGGTCGAAGCGGTCGAAGTCGATTGCTACGATGCCGACGGCTTCGCGACCGGGGAGCCGATCATTCGTGCGAGTACCGCGCTCGGCACGGGTGCGCATCGCGTGCAGGAAGGCGATGTGCTGCTGTTCGCCGGCTCGCGAGGCCCGCGGGCCTGGGTGGTGGGCGAGGAGCGTGGTCGCCCGCAGGTCGCTGCGGCAGATTGGCACGTGCTGCGCAGCGATGCGGTGGCTACCGGCTACCTTCGCCATCTCCTCGTGAGCGACGATTTCCAGCAGCGCCTGGGATCGTTGCCGCGACGCTTGCGCTCGCGATCGAAATCGAATGTCGATTTGCCCGAAGTGGCATGCGTCGTACCGCCCATGGATCGACAACGGCGCATCGGTCAGGTGCTCGATCACGTCGACGCGCTTCGAACCAGGCGTGCGCGCGTGCTGCGCGGTGCCGGCGATTTCGTCCATTCTTTTTTCACCGAGCTGTTCGGTTCGAATCCGCAGTGGGCGCATGCGAGTGTTCCGCTGCCGGAACTGCTGATCGAAGCGCCGAGGCGGGGCGTCGATGTCGAGCTTCATGCGCGTGGCAGTTTCCCGGTGCTGCGACCCATCGACATACGCGAGGGCAGATTGAGCTTTGCCGATGTGCGCTACGTTTCCCACTCGGACGCTTCGCTTGCCCGCACGTCGCTCGACGACGCAGACGTGGTCATCGCATGCGATCCGGCCCGGACCGATGTGCGCTGCGCGATTGCGCGGCCGGGCCTCGCCGTGTGGTTCCTGCACGCCAGATTGTGGCGACTGCGGCCCGATACGCAGCGCTTGCTGCCGGAGTATCTGCATGCATGGGTGCTCTCCTCACCGGGACGCCAGGAAATCCTGAGAGCCTGGGTTGCGGACCGGCGCGTCGGCGTCGACGCCCGACTGGCGAGGATCCAGGTGCCGCTGCCTCCGATCGAACGCCAGCGTGCTTTCGCCGATGCAGTCAACGCGATCGACAGGCTCCAGGCGCGCTTGAATGCATCGGCCGAACGTCTCGACGAACTGCTGGGTACGCTTAGAAATCTTGCGTTCCGCGGCGAACTCTCGCTTCCTTGACCGGGGCGATCAGCCCGGATCGCTCACGAGTCGCGGCAGCTGCACGATGACCTCGACGCCTGTCGCATCGAGGCGGTCCCGCGCCGTGACTTTCCCGTGGTGGAAGTCGACGATGAGCTGCACGATGTAGAGGCCCAGACCGAGATGAGGCTCGTGGCCGCTCGTCGGCGGACGGACCGATGCCATCGACTGGAACAGGCGCTCCTTGATTTCCGCCGGAAGCCCGGGGCCCACGTTGCGCACGGTGAGTACGGCATCCTGCGCGCCGAGCCGCAGGCCGATCTCGATCGGATGCTCGTCGGTAGCGAAATCCACCGCGTTGGAGACGAGCTTGTCGAGCATCTGCGCGATCAGATCCGGCACCCCCGTCAGCATGACGGCATGTTCGGGGACGACGAGTTCGAAGCGCTTTGCCGCATACGCGATTCGATAGCCTTCGACACAGCCGGTTACCACCGCACGCAGGTCGAATCGTTCGCGCTCGGCGTCGCGCATCATGCGTTCGAGCCGCGTGGCTTCCGTCATGCGGGTGAGTCTGGTCGACAGACGGGCGAGCCCCTGCTCGGCGCGCGTGACGTAGACGTCGGCCTCGGAGGGCAGGGCATGCAGCCTCAGGTTCTCCAGCGACGATCTCACCACGGTGATCGGTGTGCGCAGTTCATGGGAGAGCCGTGAAGCCAAGCCTTCGAGGTATTGGGTGTATTGGGCGAGACGATCGAGGGCGTTCGAGAAGCTGCGCGACAGATCGCCCAGTTCATCACCGGCGGAAGAGCTGGCCGTCACGGTACGCAGACGCCCCACGGAATCGATGGCCTGCTCGGCTTCGTCTCGCAACCGCCGGATGCGACTCACGAGCCGGGTTGCGAAGACGAACAGCGCGATGCCGACGAGCAGGAACGATCCGAGCGCCAAAGAGAGCAGACGCTCGATGAGCCGTTGCCGCACGGCGAGCACACCCTGCGTCGTTTCCTCGACGACGACCGCGCCGATGACTCGCTCGTCGGCCCAGACTGGATGGGCGCTCGTCAGGATCTCGATGGGGGTGTCTTCGAGGCGGTGCCGGGCATTGATCACCCGGCCCGCCAATGCGGATTCCGCCTCCGCACCCTGATAGAGCGCAGCATAGGAATCGGGTTCGTTCAACAAGGTCGGCACGGGGGGAATGACGTAGCGGTAGAGCGGACGCAGATAGGCCTCTGCGCGTGCAAGAAAGCCCGAGCTCTCCCGGGAGCCGAGCGCGCTGGGTTCTGCGGTATTGCGCAGGCTGCCGTTGCGGGCGACGAGCCGTCGATCGCCCGCGATGATCCAGACGCGGGTGCCGGGTCGTGAGAGCGAACGAACGATCTGCACGGCTTCCGGTGGCGGAACCATCGCGGTACCGAGGCTCTCGCGTCCCTCCGGTCCGATGGAGCCGACGATGGAGCGAATGCGCCGCGTATCCCGATCGTCCACGTCTGCGAAAGCGAAGCCGAGGCGCGGACCGACCATCGCCCGCGGCAGGCGCAGTTCCAGGTTGAATCCCGAATCGGTTTCGCGCCAGTAGCCCTGGATGCGAGGTTCGGGGGCGGCGCGCGCGGGGCTGGTGGCGTCCGTCGGCACCTGGACGGCGGTGACCGGGCCGGCCTCCCGTGCCGAGACGATGTAGCGGCGCAGCTCGCCCCAGGGCGTCACCAGCCCGATGCGCACGTGATCGGCCGTATCCACACGCGGGTGGGCCGGATCGCGATAGACGAGGATCTCGTCGATCACTTCGAAGGCGGCATAGACGAAGTTGTCGTACACGCCGAGGGCATGCCACAACGTGACGGGCGCGACTTCGGTATCCTCGGCCTGTTCGACCACATGCTCGCGGCCGAGGGCTCGCAGCTCGACGCCCTGCTGCATCCAGTCATCGATGCGGCCGTCGAGTTCGATGGCGCCGGGCAGCTTGTAGGCGACGATGTCGTTGGGGCTGTCCATGCGCACGTCGCGAGCCGGCGTCTGGAAGAGGCTGGGACGATCGTTGAGCGCCGTGGCGATGGCCCGCGCCGTGTTGAGCACCGAGGCTTCCTGGTTCTCCCGCAGGATCCTCTCAAGTTCGCCGGCGTAGAGGTAGGCGATCCAGGGAATCGCGAAGAGCACGCACGAAACCAGCAGCATCTTGGCCCGAATGCTCAGGCCGAAGCGCAGTCGCTTCAACTCGATGTCCAGCGGTAGCCCATGCCGTAAACGGTCTCGATGCAGTCGAATGCGGCATCGTGCTCGATGAACTTGCGGCGGATGCGCTTGATGTGGGACGTGACGGTGGTGTCGTCGACCACCATGCGGGCGTCGCGCATGAGCTGATCGCGGTGCTTGACGTGGCCCGGGTGGCGAGCGAGCGCATGCACGATCCAGAGTTCGGTCACGGTGAGATCGACGGGGTGATCGTTCCAGCTCACGCGCATGCGGTTGAGATCGACGCGCAGCTTGCCGCGTTCCAGGACGTCGTCCGCGGCAGAGGGCGCCTGGGCGGCATCGAGCCTGCGAAAGAGTGCGGCGATCCGTGCCGACAGATGCGGCAGGCTGATGTCCTTGGTGAGGTAGTCATCGGCTCCCATGCGCAAGCCCGAGACCGTATCGATGTCGCTGTCGCGCGCCGTGAGGAAGATGATGGGCAGGGTCGCCGACATGGCGCGCACGGCCCGGCACAGTTCGAAGCCGCCGTCGATCTCGTTGGCGAGCCCGATGTCGATGATCGCCAGATTGGGCAGGCGACTTGCGAAGGCCAGCATGGCTTCCTGCCGGGTGCCGTAGCCGGTGACCTGATAGCCCTGCTTGCGCAGCGCGTCGGCGTAGTTCTCACGAATCGAAGGGTCGTCTTCGACGATGGCGATCCAGCGGCTCACGGTGGCCCCGGCAATGAAAAGAAGTGTTGCGAATGGTACCCCGCGCCGCGCCGTGCGCAATAATCGCGGACCCTTTGCCACATTCCTGCCCGAATTGATCGCGTCCCAGCCATATTGCCGGCGAGCTTGCGCCTTCGCATGCCTGTTTAATACTCTTCGCGCGCCGCAGATCCCCGTGGTATCGGGACCCGCCGCGGGACTGAAGCTACGCTTCAGTCGGTGCGCCAGAACATGACGCGACGATCAACGAGGAACGAGATGTCCGCTGCCGCCAAACTGCAAACGCTGCCTGACAATGTCTCCGCTTCGGCAACGGCCGTCGCCG
>JBIKKL010000663.1:0-3066 GCA_044360365.1 Burkholderiales bacterium
TCGATCTTGACGAGGTTCGACGCAGTGACTTCGTCGAACATCAATCCGTAGGCATTGAGCAGGAACTGATTCTCCGCATCCGGAACCCGGGCGGAGAAATGGGTGAGGATCATGTCCGTCCAGCCGTAGATCACGGCCAGTTGATAGGCTGCGGCGAGATCGGTTCGTGTCTTCCACTCGGCCTCGCTCACGCGATCGCGCAGTGACGGCTTCTTCCTGGCGGTCGTCTTCCCAGGCAGCTTGCTGACGCTCATGGCTTGTCCTCCTCGGGTTGGACTGCTGCGGCATCTTACCGCTGCTCGACGCGCATCGGGTGAGGTCAGGCGATCCGGCGAATCGATGCATCAAGCCTGGCCCCACGATCCGCGCTGCAGCATGGCGAAGCGCTCTCAGGTTGAGCTTCGAATGCGCGAATGCTGGATCTGCCCGCCCACAGTCACTTCACCACCTGCAGCCAGGCCTTCATGATGGTGTTCACATGCGCCAGGAGCCTGGTCGCGCGTTCGATGCGCACGGCGTCCGAATCCGTGGTCTCTTCCGATTCTGCGTCGCGCCATTGCCGGGCGAGGAGGATCCCCGCAAGCAAGGCCGATATGGCAGGCGCGAACGGCAACGTCGTCAGTCCGCCCACGATCAAGCCGCCGTTGATGATGCCGATGGCCCGCTTGCGCGCCTTGTCGCTGTCGATGGCTTCGACCGACAGCAGCGCGAGTTCTTCGATCCACAGCAGAAACGATTGATCGATGTCGTCCTCACGCTGCGCCTGCTGCGTGTCGCTTCGAGCCAGTGACTCTGTGAGGCGGATTCGTCCCTTCGAGAACTCGATGAGATTCTTCGCGATCAGTTCGAGATGCGGGTTGCCGCTCGCGAGCAGCGGTGCCTGCTCGCGGGTCACGCGTTCGAACTCGGCTTTCGCTGCCGCGATTCCTGCCGCATGAGCCGCCTGTGCCGCGGAAGAGCGCTTTGCGCGCCTTGTCTCGAAAGCGCCGAGCAGCGCGGCGTGTCGTGTTCCGAGCTTCTTCAGCTCCTTCGCGAGCGCCTTGTGAAGGTTGCTCGTTTTGGAGGCGTACTTGGACGCGGCATTGCTGACGGATCTCTCGAGTTTCGCGGAAAGTTTGGTCGTCACGACGAAGCTCCTTCGGGTTGGGAAGGCTGGCGGGGGCAGTAGGCCGACAGTCGGATTCCGTACTATCGGGTGCAGGATCCGCTCTCCAAGAGCGACACGTTGATTGACGGGCTGCGCAACGCAGAGTTCAACGGCGGCGCACGGAGCGTCCGTTCCAGGTCGATCTCAAACCTTGGTCCTCCAGCGCAATCGCGCATGCTACGCTGAGCGTTCGTCGTTTCGTCCAACTCCAACGAATGGAAGGTCTGCGTACATGTCGACACGCTTCGCAAACAAGATCGCTATCGTGACCGGCGCCGGGAGCGGCATCGGACGTTGTATCTCCACTCGACTCGCCGCCGAAGGTGCTGCCGTAGTGCTGGCCGACAAGAACGTGGCATCGGCCCAGGCAGCGTGTGCCGAGATCAATGCGAGCGGTGCAAAGGCGGCCGCCTGCGAGGTCGACATCTGTGTGCCCGCATCCATCGATGCGATGTTCGCATTCGCGCGCAGCACGTTCGGTCGTGCCCACATCATGATCAACAATGCCGGCATCGGCAGCCAGAAGCACTTCGCCGAATCGCAGATGGATGTGCTGCATTCGATGCTGCAGACGAATGTCGTCGGCACGTTTCTTTGCGCTCAGGGCGCAGCGCAGGACATGATCGAATTGCGCAGCGGCACGATCGTGAACTTCTCGTCCCATTCGGGCCTGCTCGGCAGCAGCGGGCGAGCAGCCTATGCAGCCTCGAAGTCCGCCATCATCGGCATGACGCGGGTCATGGCGGTCGATCTCGCCGAGTACGGCATCCGGGTGAATACCGTTGCGCCTGGCACGGTGGCGACCGAGCGCATCAGGAAGTCGCACAATGACGAGCGGCGCGAAGCGTGGCTGCGTTCGATCCCGATGGCGCGGTACGGGGAGCCGGAAGAGATCGCGGCGGCAGCCCTGTTTCTTGCCTCGGACGACGCGAGCTACGTCACGGGCCAGACGATCGCGGTCGACGGTGGCTTTACCATCGCCGGCTTGCGGGTGAAGAATCTGGCGGCGAAGGATGGGACATACTGAGGCTCCTTGGGCGGACAAGGCGAGCGCCTCGGCTCAGACGGGCTCCATGGTCGCCAGCGTAGGTGCCGCGCGAACCCCATCTCCGTGAGGAGACTATTCGAGGACAGACCACGATGTTCAGCCGGAACGTCGACGCACACCGTGGACCGTCCTCGATTCTTGCATGGTCTTCGGGTGACTCGATGTAGGATGAGCATCCTCAACGTGTGCCGAGATCCCCATGACGCCCCCGACGACGCGCGGCCCGGATTGGCTGCGCCTCACCCCCGAAGCCGCGCTCGAGCCTGACCTTCGCATCTGCGATCCGCATCATCACCTCTGGCTGCATCGACAGGACCCGCCGGCTTACTCTCGTTACATGGTGGCCGACCTTGCCGCCGACATTCAGGGCAGCGGGCACGACGTCCGCTCGACCGTGTTCATCGAGGTGAAGGCTTTCTACAGCACGGACGGCCCGGAGGCGATGCGTCCCGTCGGGGAGGTCGTGCATGTCGAGCGTCTCGCCGGGGAGGCAGCCAGTGCGAACTATGGCACCCACATCGCCGCCGGCATCGTCGGCCATGCCGATCTGAAACTCGGCGATGGCGTCGCGCCCGTACTGGAGTCCATGCAGGCGACCAGTCGGCGCTTTCGCGGCATCCGCCATGCCGCCGGCTGGGACGCGAGCCCGGAGCTCGCTCGGCGCGACATCGAGGGTGTGATGTCCACAGCGGGTTATCGTGCCGGCGCACGCGTGTTGGCGAAGATGGGGCTGACGCTGGACAACTCGCTCTACCATACACAGCTCGAAGAGCTCGCCGCGCTCGCGCGCGCCGTGCCGGATCTGACCATCGTACTGAATCATGTCGGCGGTTTGTTGCGAGTGGGGCCCTACGCCGGGCGCGACCCTGAC
>JBIKKL010000399.1:0-4934 GCA_044360365.1 Burkholderiales bacterium
TGCTATCCCTACCGCGGGCTGTTCCTGGAAGTTGTCGGGCGCGAGCCAGTGGTCGTCCGCTCCGACGTAGGTATCGAAGAACGCCCACGTCCTGCGCGCGATGCGGCGAAGAAACGAGGTTTGATCGCTCGACAGCCGATGGTGCGCACTCTCCGGGAACGGACGGCTGGTCCACCACGCGATGACGGGCGACGTTCCCCACAGGAGCAGGATGGGCGCGGCGACGAACAGCGCGCTCGACCCCGACATGAGCAAATAGGCAAACGCAGCGACCGCAGTGGCGGGTCCGATCCACATGGCACGGACATACCCGAGAAGCGCCGGGACATGCGCAGTCGCGCTCTGAAAAGCGGTCCATTCGAGCAGGCCCTTGCGGGAGACGAGCACGCGCCAAAGCGTACGAAGCGCGGCTTCCAGGTTCCTGGCCGCTTCGTGGGGAAGACAGGCGAGAGCGAACCCGAGGCGCGCAAGGCTCTGCGCAGCGCTTCGCCCCGTGGCGACGACATGCTGGCCGAGCACGACATCGTCGCGCACGCGAGCGAACTGCACCCCCAGCGCAAGCAGCGGCGGGAACGCAAGGACGGCCACTGCGAACGACGTCCAGAGCCATGCCGGCACGAGCCCCGTCCAACCGAGCAGCAAGAACACCACCAGAGCGGGTGCCATCATGCTGCGCCGAAGATTGTCGAAGATCTTCCATCGCGAGAGCCACGACAATCGGGCACGCCGCGGCAGCGCCGCACCGATCGGCGCCCCGGGCAACAGCCAGCGCACAAGCTGCCAATCCCCGCGCGTCCAGCGGTAGCGCCGGATCGCATCGGTGAGATAGTCGTGCGGATACTCCTCGCACAGTTCGACATCGCTCACCAGACCTGCACGGGCATAACAGCCCTCGATCAAGTCATGGCTGAGGATGCGGTTGTCGGGAAACCGCCCGTTGAGGGCGCTTTCGAACGCATCCACGTCGTAGATCCCCTTGCCGATGAACGAGCCTTCGCCGAAGAGGTCCTGATAGATGTCGGAGAGCACGCGCGTGTACTGATCGATGCCGGGTTCGGCGCCGAACAGTCGTGCATAAAGCGACCGATTCGCCCCAGGCAGGCTGGAAGCGATGTGGGGCTGCAAAATGCCGTAACCGCACCGAACGACGCCGGACTCTGCGTCGAGGACGGCATGGTTCAGCGGATGAGCCGCCGCTTCGACCAACTGCCTCGCCGTGTCACGCGGCAGCTGCGTGTCGGTATCGAGCGTAACGACATACTTGATACGGTTGAGCGCTGACGTATCCCCGACCACCAGCGCGAAGCGCTCGCCCGCATCGCCACGCAGCAGCGCGTTGAGGTCGGCCAGCTTGCCGCGCTTGCGCTCTCGCCCCATCCAAACGCCTTCCCTCGGATTCCACTCGCGCGCGCGATGGAACACGAAGAAGGTGTCGTGCGATGCGTCCGGATACTTCGAATTGAGCCGCTCGATGCCTGTGCGTACTTGCGCGAGTAGGGCAGCATCGTCGGTGCGCGTTCCGGTCGATGCGTCGGCAAAGTCGGTCAGCAGGCCGAAGCAGAGATGTTCGTCCCGGTTGGCGACGAACCGGACTTCGAGTGCTTCCAGCAAGCGGTCGACGCTGCCGGGGCCGGTGAGGAGGGTCGGTACGACGACCAGCGTGCCGAACTGGGCCGGAATGCCGCCGGAGAAGTCCATGCGAGGCATGCGCCGCGGCGAGATGAGCAACGTCCCCATCCAGTTCACCAATGCAACGGACAACTGGCTCGCGCAGAGCAGCGTCAGCGCGCCGAGCGCAAAGATGGCGAAACCTGCGATTCCTTGGTCGTGGGCTTGCTTGACGAGCAAGCCCGTGACGACGACCGAGATCGAAGCGATTGCGCCAAGGTAGAACGGAAGTGGACTGACGCGGCAGATGCCCTGCAATGCCCTGCCCAGCGACGGCGGGATCCGGAGCGTGCGCTCCAGATCCGGGAGCCCGGCATCGATCAGGTAGTACCCGATGTGGGCACAACGATGACCGGGCCCACGCGCCGATGCCGCCGCCTGCGCAAGCCGAACCGCGGTCTCGGCGACCTGGGTTTCCGACACAGCCGCCAGTCGTGCGGTTTCCTCGACGACGTGCCGGTATCGATCACGCGTCGCGAAGTCCATGCTGGCGTAATGACCCGACGGATCCTCCCTCAGCTTGTCCTCGACGCCGCTCAACGCCTCGACGAAGTCGCGCCAGTCCGTACGCTCCAGCATGCGCAGGCTGCCGATGCTGTTGCTGACCGAGATCTGGTCCGCCGCCTGGTGCTGGATTTCGAGCTTCACCAGCTGCTCGATGGTGGTGCCCGATTCGGCGAGCAGTTGCTCGACCCACGTCAGGGGCAGCGCCAGTGCGGGACTGCGACCCTGCAGCCGACGCGCGAACTCGGCCACGAAGGAGCTGCTCATGGGCGGTGTCGATCGAGCCATGTCGGCGATCACCAGGATGAGGCTCTTGGGGTCCTGGACGGCGATTGCCGTCATTTCGTCTGCCCAGCGAACGGCGAGGTTGCGTGCCACTCGATCGGCCGCAATGCGTACGGCGACGTGGCCGAGATTCTCGATCAATGCCAGGCGCAGCATGATCGGGATCGCCCACAGCTCTCCGAGCTTGAGCGGACTGACGGACTGGTAGGCAGCCACGAAGCGGGAAATCCCCTCCCGATCGACGTGCCCGTCCCCGTGCGTGATCGCCTCCAGGGCGATGTCGTAGACGCGCGGATCGCCCGGGGAAGACCCGGCGGCCAGCCGCGGCAGCTCTCGACTATAGTCTTTGGGAAGATGGCGGCGGGCGGTGCGAATCTCCTGGTCGATCAGGTGATAGTTGTCCAGGAGCCATTCGCCGGCCGGCGCGATCCTGCGGTCCACCTTGATCGCGTCTTCCAGCAGGTCGCGCGTCGTTTCGAGCAACCGCTCGGTATGGTCGAGACGAGTCAAAAGCCGGTCAGGCAGCGTCTTCGAAGCCAGCACGTGCGATGCTGCCAGCGCCTTGCCATGGCTCTGCATCTGTTCGGGACTGAACAGCTCGGAGCGAGCCGCAGGCTCGGGTATGAACGCGACAGCCGACGAAAAGGGCTGACGTAGTCGTGCGCGTAGCGCCCTGAAGACGAGTTGAAGCTTGGAACTGCGATGGCTCAATAGATCTCCGGCTTCCGAGGTAGGTGAACCCGACGTCTCTCGCCGCGGTTCACTGCTGTGGCCGCCCGAGCGAAGCAGGTTATCGGTCGCCGCGACGTCTGTATGTGCGTTCACGAACAGAAGGCAACGCTTCGGAGCACCGCGGCGTCGATCGCGGGACGCGCGGGCGGATCGCACGGCACGTGCCTCCCCCCAGAATCAGCGCGTTCACGGAGCCACGATCAGCTCGTGACGGTGTCGATCACCGTGACCAAAAACGCATCGATCACATCTTGCGCGATCGGGCAGGAAGGCTCTCCCGAAGCAGCGTCATCGGCCGCACCGGTATGCCTCGAACGGAGGATCTGCCGATATTCGTCGGACAGCGCTCGATCAGTGAGACTTCGCAGCGACTTTGGTATACGACAACAGCCGCTCGACCTCGGTGCGAACGACCGAATAGCATTCGCAGACGCGATTCTCGAGCCCCGGACGATCGAGGACCGTGATGCGCCCCCGGGCGTACTTGATCAGGCCGTCGCGCTGCAGCTTGCCGGCGGCTTCGGTGACCCCTTCGCGCCGCACGCCGAGCATGTTGGAGATGAGTTCCTGCGTCATGATCAATTGGTTGCCGGACAATCGGTCGAGGCTCAACAACAGCCAGCGGCACAACTGCTGATCGATCGAATGGTGCCGATTGCAGACCGTCGTCTGGGTCATCTGCGTGATCAGGGCTTGCGTGAATCGCAGGGACAAGTGCTGGAATTCTCCGCCACGGGCAAACTCCCGCTGCATGGCTCGAGCACAGAGGCGGTAACCATATCCCGCACTTTGCACGACCCCACGGCTCGGCGTGCTTTCGCCCCCCATGAATACGGAAATGCCGACGAGACCCTCGTTGCCTGTGACGGCGATCTCCGTCGACGCGCCGTCTTCCATCACGTACAGCAGCGACACGATGCTGGTCACCGGGAAGTAGACGTAGCGCATCTGCGTGCCGGATTCGTAGAGCGGCCAACCGAGCGGCATGACCACCCACTCGAGATCCGGCAACAATCGTGCGTACACCGGGTCGGGCAATGCCGCGAGAAATCGACTTTGCTTCGGACTGTGCTCAGGGCTTTGTGAGATCGACATGGGCACTCGGTCGTACGGATCGGATCGGCAAGAACACCCTATGTTGAGCCCATCGACACCGGGAGGCAAGTGCATCAGGGCGGGCGGCCGTGCAGCCTCCGCCCTGAACCGGGCAGGCAGAACACGCCGCTTCCGATCAAAGATGCCGGGCCACTGCGTGTGCTGCCACACAGACGCGGCGCACCAAGGCATGCAACGATGTACAACAATCGACAATTGAGGGATGCATGAACCCCAAGGACATATTCTCGTGGCCAGACGGATTTTGGTGTTTTCGAGAGGAGTTCGATCCGTCGTTCCTGCGCGATGAAACCTACCGCGTGCTCGCTCTCGACAGCAAGGATTGGACCCTGTGCTCTCAACGGTCGCTGTGGCGATTCGGCGTCGGCGACAGCGATGACGACAATTAGACGCTCCACGAGTCGTAGCACGGTCACCATTGCGGAAACAGCCATCCACCGGGTTTGGATCGGGTAGTATCGAACGCTGAAGATGCGCTCACCGCTGCTCCCCGGGTCGGCACGAAGCACCGAGGGAACAACGGTTTGACGGGCTTCCTTTTCCACGTCACGTCAAACCCGACGGGCCTACATGCTGCGTTGCCGGGTTCTCTATGTGCGATAGCCCACAGACCTCCGACCGCGCAAGCG
>JBIKKL010000400.1:0-4926 GCA_044360365.1 Burkholderiales bacterium
TGGATACGATCCGAACAGCGGCGAGTACCGCCAGGCCATGCAGCGCTTGCGCACGGTTGCAGGCCAGCTTCCTGCATCCCTACAGGCCAGCGCCGAAGGCAACCGGTTTACGGTGTCTGCGACGGTGAAGCCCTATTCGGAACTGCCGCCCGAATACCGGGCCTGGGAGACCCCGTAGCACGGCCTCGTGACGTCATCATGTGACGTCCCCGGCCGCCCAGGTCGCAGCCACCTTCCGATCGGCTCGCCTTGGACGACTGGCCCAATGACGCCGATAACGCAGTGGCCGAAACGTGGCTGAAGTCGGCGCCCCGCGATTGCACTGCAACAGGGGCACGGCGCACACGACGAGGTGTATCTGTCGCCGGCGAAGCGTTGGGGGTCGGCAGGGCCCGGGAGGGAAACCGCAGAGCCGAGAGCCGAGCACAGGCCGGCCCCGGATAGAGACACGACCGTCCTCTTCAGACCGGCGGTCGACAGCCGCTGTAGCCGCGAATCGAGCGTCCGCTCGCCCAGGATTCAATGCGCAGCTGGAGGCCGCCGAGCAATGGCCACAGCGCAATTGACGCTCGTGGGTACGAGCCATGAAGCTGAGCAGGAAACCCGTGATGACCCGGTGCACGATGCGTAGCAGCGGCGCGAGCGACTCGGGGTGTGCGCAGCCATGGCGTAGCGGGCCGCTGCGTCGGCCCCACCAGGACATGCAGTTGCCGGGCGCGCCACCGGGCGTTCCGGGTTGCATCCGTCCGCGCGCGCTGTGCGTAGTGTCCTTGTGCCACCAAGAATCGGAGTGACCTCATGTCCATCAAGAAGGCGGCCATGGCCGCCCTGCTCGCGCTTTGCATCGCGGGCCCCGCCAATGCGGCCATCCTCAACTTCGTGCAGGGAGGCTATACCGATGGCGCCGAACTGCGCTTCACCGTCGTCGGGAACGACCTGAACGGGGACAGCTTCCTCGAGCGCGAGAACCTCAATGCGATCGACGAGATCAGCGCGTTTTCCCTGACGTTCTCGGGCAACGCGCTGATCGCACCCTTCTCGCTCGCCGGCGACGACCTGCTCGTGTTCTATCTGAGTCTGACCACGCGCGAATTCCTCGACACCGATGCCATCGTCTTCGCGGGCGACAACACGGTCGCGTACGTCGCCGGCGGCTCGGCCGGGGCGGACTGCGTCGGCGTCTTCCTCTGTGGCGTGATCGCCGCCGTTGAGATCGACCTGGCTGCGAGACCGCTGATCGCGGTGGCGGAACCCTCCGGACTCGCCCTACTGGGCCTTGCACTGCCCGCAATGCTCGCCGTACGCTGGCGGACCGCGAAGCGCAAAGCGGCGAGTCCCGCGCAATCGGGATAGGGGCCGATCATTGTTGACCGGACCCCTCCCACACCACCCGGCATGCGGGTCCGCACCGGGCGGAACGACGGTTGAATTTCCTTTTGAATCACTTGGCGGTTCGGGCCAAACAGCCACTTCGTGCACTGTGCCAATTTCCAGTCACTACGAGCAACTACTTGCACGGCACGCTACTGGCACAGTGGCGGGATGAATAGTTCTCCAGACGAAGCGCAGGATTGAATCCGTAAGGCTTCGATGATATGGTTACCCATATGAAAACAACCATCGAGATTTCCGACGCCCTCCTGTCCGAAGCGAAGCGACTCGCTGCTCGAGAAGGCATCACCGTTCGAACGCTCGTCGAGCAAGGGCTTCGTCACGCTATTCGTGAGCGCCGGACGCATGCCAAGTTCCAGCTACGCAAAGCAACGTTTCGTGGTGATGGGCTTAACCCCGACATTGCCGGGCTCGAATGGGACCGAATTCGTGAGCTCGCCTACGAGGGGCGCGGCGGTTGATCGCTGTCGATACGAACATCCTCGTCTATGCTCATCGCGAGGATTCCGAATGGCATCCCCAAGCCCTGGAACGCATCACCGCATTGGCCGAGAGTCGTGTGGCGTGGGCAATTCCATGGCCTTGCATCCACGAGTTCCTGGCCATCTCGACACATCCGTCCATCTTCAAACCCCCGACGCCGATCGCGTTGGCGCTCGACCAGGTCGACGCCTGGCTCGAATCGCCTTCTCTCGTACTTCTGGGAGAAGATGACGGCTACTGGGAAGTCCTCAAATCACTGCTCGTCGCTGGCCGTGTCGTAGGTCCACGCGTTCACGACGGACGCATCGCCGCACTTTGCCGCAGGCATCAGATACGCGAATTCTGGACAGCTGACCGCGACTTCAACCGATTCCCCGATGTCCCGGCACTGAATCCCCTCGTGACTTGACCCGAAGCTTCATCGGATTTTCGATCAGCGCGGCAGCCTGCGCGCAAAAACCATTCGTCATCCGCCAACCGAATAGTCAGGGTCGACGTGGGCACCTTCCTCAGTTGCCGCCATCCGCTACCGATCTGACCAACAATGCTCAACAGCGCATAACGAGTGGACGCGCAGTGTGGTGTCGCTCGTGATGGGCCTTACGAGCGCCCATCCGATTTTTCGTCGCACCGAATCGGAGGGTCACTCCCGGAATCGGGCGACAAATCAGAACCGGCTCGCCTGCGATTCAGTGTCTGTGCCGAAACGTGACACGAATTCGGCACAAATTCTGGTCGGGATGAGAACTAACGGATGGGGTGGCCAGAATTGGCCTGAAGAGAATACTTTAGAATCAAGGCGTGGCGGGAGGGCGGGATTCGAACATACGTGCCCGATTTCTCTGACCATCCAATTTCGAGAATTGCCTAGCAATGGCGTAACCGTCCGGTCAGCACCCACTTGACGGTGTAGTCGTCGGTTCGGCCGTGCTGATCCGCCACGGTAGCAGTTCGTCGACCCGATTGATCGGATGGTCAGCGATGCGTTCGAGCACGTGGCGTAGATATGCCTCGGGATCGAGCCCGTTGAGCTTGGCCGTTCCGATCAGGCTATAGATCGCTGCCGCACGCTCACCGCCGGCGTCCGAGCCGCAGAACAGGTAGTTCTTTCGTCCGAGCGCGACACCGCGCAGTGCGCGCTCGGCAACGTTGTTGTCGATCTCCAGCGTGCTGTCGTCGCGGTAACGCGTGAGCGCCGTCCAGCGCGTCAGCACATAGCCGATTGCCTTGCCCAGTGCCGTCTTCTTCGAGACCTGCATCAAGGTTTGTTTGAGCCATGCGTGCAGCGCTTCGAGCAGGGGTCCGGCGCGGGCCTGGCGAACCATCGCACGATCCTTCGGTTCGCTGCCCCGGATCTCTTCTTCGATGACGTATAGCGCGCCGATACGTTCAAGTGCTTCGGCGGCAATCGGCGAGCGATGAGCTTCGTGGACGTCGAAGAATCCCCGACGCGCATGCGCCTTATGTTGATCTCCGCACAAAGGCCGATTATGTGGATATCCCTGTTATGTGGAGTTGAAAATCACCGTCAAGCGCCCGCGCCTGAAGCGAGGTGCAGAAGGCCATCGCGAGCCCCGCATAATTTGGCGTTATTAGGAATAGTTGTCGCGCGACGCATCACCTCGGCCCCTATGGCCGAGGGAGGGAGCGCGCGGCGAGTTCTACGCATAGTTTCGGTTTCTTCGAAATCGGTGTCTACGAGTCCCGCACGCAGAACCGAAGTAGCACGAAGCTCGACCTCTGACGGCCCGAGGCGGATGCAGGCCTCTCCACGGTCGAGAAAGCGGCCTGGGCTTAGCAACTTGTGGTGTTCTTGGCTTGCCGCAAGAGTTGTAGCTCGATCACGATTGAGGCCACGTCCGACGACATCTGTCGGCAAGACGATGCAAAGAAGTCCAGCGGCATGCAGCGTGTGCAGCCACGTTACGCCTGTGTTTTGAACAATGCGCTGCGATGAACCATGCATAGTTGAGATCTATGCATAGGGGTCGGATGCAGTCCTCCGTTGCTGACGAAAGCAGACCGTCGGCATCTCACGATCACCCAACGTCCGTTGACAGTCCGGCACCCGACGCTCATCGAGCTCAGGTTGTACGACAGCTATGGCCGATTAGTGTGAATTGGCGCGATGGCAGGTTACGGAGTGCTTATGACATATAGATTACCAATGACTGTAGCGAGTGGTTCCACTGAAAATAAAGGTCGACTACACTCTGTGGAAAACGTACTCAACTCAATTCGGTTTCAGATGCGAATAGGTCGTACACGACGAAAACCTACACCACCTTCGGCATCAACAGCGAATCGACCTACGACTGGAAAACCGAGCAATGGACCGTGCCGATCAACGCCTCGGTCAGCCAGTTGCTGAAATTCGCCAAGCAGCCGGTCAGCTTCGCCCTCGGCGCCCGCCACCATGTCGAACGGCCCAGTAATGGCCCCGACTGAGGGCTGCCCTTTATCGCCACCTTCAACTTCCCCAAATGATGACCACTATCCCCTCCCCCTCAGCACTGCGCCGCCTGGTCGGACAGCTCGCCGCCACCATCCTCGCCGCCCTGCTGGGCGCCGCCCCGGCCCTCGCCGCCGACCCGCTGCAGGCCTTCCCGCCGGCCGAGGCCGGCATGGTCCGCCACGTCATCCAGCTTCCCAGGCAGGACGAGGAATCGGCCTTCAAGGTCGAACTGATCATCGGCAAGACGGTAAGGACCGACACTGCCAATCGCTACTTCTTCGCCGGCAAGCTGGAAACCGAGAACCTTCCCGGCTGGGGCTACGACCGCCACATCCTGCGCCAGCTCGGCCCGATGGCCGGCACGCTGATGGCCCTCGATCCCCAGGCGCCCACGATCGAACGCTTCATCACCCTCGGCGGCGAGCCGAAGCTGCTGCGCTACAACAGCAGCCTGCCGATCGTCGTTTACCTGCCGGAGGGGGTCGAGCTCCGGCACCGCCTGTGGCGCGCCGGCCCCATCTTGATGCCGTAGCGCGGCGGGGCCCCGCCGGCCCCAGCGCATTGCGAAAAACGCCTGACGGAAGCGCTGCGGCAAA
>JBIKKL010000453.1:0-4408 GCA_044360365.1 Burkholderiales bacterium
GCGGCGCAAGCAGTGGTCGACTTCGGCCACACCTTCGACGTCGACTTACGCAGCAGTGTGGCCGGAGTGCAAATCGAGGGCGAAGCGCCGAGCATCAGCGCGGTGCCGGAACCGACGTCTTCGGCGCTCTGGGCATCCGGCCTGATCAGCATTTTGATAGCCGTGCGCCGTCGAATTCGCGGATAGATGCCTGCCCGCGCTGGCGCGGCAGCGCGGCTGAACGGTCGGCTGGTGCCTAGGGTGCTCACGAGAAGCTGGGTGCATTCTTAAACTGAACCGAATGAGCGGCAGGAATCCGACGGTCAACAGACATTGTTGCCCGTGGAGTACCGACGGTCTGCTTTCGTGAGTGACGCAGGACGGCATCCGACCCACAAGTGACATTCGCGATCTCGGTGGCTCAGCGTCAGGTTTCCGGGCTATTGCTGACCGACACGAAGCCGCAGTCGAATGATCGTTGAGGCCGACGAACTGTCGGGCAGTGTTCTCTGCGAATGGCCGCCGCACATTGAGACCCGCCGTTGAGCATGTTGTCGTGCAACGGGCGGCTTCGGGTCGATAGCGCCCGTTCGCACCTTCCGCTCAGCGGTCATTCAATTCGGGTAGAGCTGCCGTTCAGCAATCAGAATCCTTCAAGGTCAGCAATTCGCTACATTGCTGACGTCGTCCGGCTGGCGCTTCAACGGCGGCATTGGCCGACGAGCAGTCAGTCGCCTCGCCGCAGTCAGACCATCGCCTTGAACTTCGGCCATCCGCTGCGGCGGCAGCTCAGCGGTAGACTTCTGCCGCCTGGACAAACATCACTTCGCAACTGCCATCGCCCGAGTCGTCTCGGCTAAGCGAACTTCGCCACGTCCACCCATCCTTGCCACGCGCCTCGATGAGATATCCGCGCAAGCTCACGACACTCCCTTTGCCGGCATCGGCGACGATCTTCGCCACCTCCTTCGAGGCGGGGATGATGTGCACGTTGGCGCTCGAACGGGAAATCTCGTCGTGCGGAATGGGCGGGGCGCCGCTATAGCGCCAGTGATACCAGCGCCCGCTTTGCGAGACGGAGATCCGGTCGGCAACGCTCGGACGCGACATGTTGCCCCAGCCGAGGGCGAGATCCACGGGTGAGAGCTTGGCAGCGCGATCCGCGTGATAGCGCTCCGTGGACAACACCCGGGCCGTAATCGCGTATTCGGCGAGCGGACGCACCTCGTGTCCGTTCACGTCGAACATCGCGTTGCCGGAAAAGCCGCGCTGAACCGGCATGCCGCGCTCGGAGTCGGGCGGCGATATGCGCACCTGGGGCGGGGGAGAAGCAACTGCCACCGAGGCCGGGGCACGCATCCACCAATGCGTGAGCCCCCCGACGACGAGAAAGGCGATGAAGAGTTTTTTCATGAACGGCCCCCGGTCCCAAAATGCCTGCACCGGTAACCCGATCGGGCGCAGGCATCCGGATAACGGACACCCGCCGCCGACCTTGATCTAACGCGGAGAGCTCACTTGCCGAAGCCGGGCATGTATTGCTCGCCGATGCCAGGCTTGCTGCGTCCCATGCTCGGCAGCTCCCAAATCCCTGCGCCGGCCGGATTGGTATCCGCACCGATGTTGGCATCGATGAGGAACGGCCGCCCCGTCGCGATCGCTTCCTTGATGGCCTGATTCAAGTCCGCCGCCTTGTCGACGCGCACGCCATCGATCCCGGCCGAACGGGCCATCGCGGCGAAATCCGGGTTGTAGGGCTCGCCCGTCTCCGGGTGCTTGAAGTCGGTTGCGAGTTCGCGCCCGCCGAGATAGCCGCGCTGCAAGCCGCGGATCGACGCATAGGCGTAGTTGTTCCAGACGACCCAGACGACCGGAATCGAATACTCGAAGGCGGTTCCCAGCACGCTGGCGTGCATGAAGAACGCGCCGTCGCCGCACACGGAGACGCAGGGGCGATCGGGTGCGGCGAGCTTGGCGCCCAACACGCCGGCCACGCCGAAGCCCATGGGACCGAAACCCATCGAGCCGATCAACGAATCCGGGCGCCGGGGTTCGCAGAACTGCAGCAGCCAGTTGTGATGCACGCCGATGTCGCTCACGAGGATGGCATCCTCGGGCAGTGCCTTGTCGATCTCGTGGGCGGCGCGTTGGGGATGGATCGGCGTGGTATCGGCCTGGAACCCCGGAGCGATGAATTCGTTCCATTCCTTGCGATAGCCGTCGATCGCCTGCAGCCACGCCAGCCGCGCGCTCGGGATCTCCGTCCTGCCGCGAGCGTCGACCTCACCGAGCACCTGCCGCAGGAACGTGCCGACGTCGGCCATCAAACCAAGCGCAACGGGATAGTTGCGACCGATCTCTTCCGGATCGATGTCGACGTGGATGAGCCTCGTCGGCGGAATGGTGAAGGAATAGCCGGGGATCCACGAACTCGAGGTGCGGTCGTCGAACCGCACACCGAGCGCGAGCAGCACATCGGCCTGTCGCGCAGCATGATTAGCCTGGTACGCGCCATTGCGCGCAATCAGACCGAGTGCCAGGGGGTGACGCGTATCGATCGCGCCGGCACCGCTGGCAGACCACGCCACGGGAATCTTGAGCTTCTCGGCAAGACGCAACAGATCCTGCGTCGCGCGCGCATAACGCACGCCCTGGCCGACGAGGATCACGGGCCTTTCGGCCTTGAGCAGCATGTCGACGGCCTTCTTGAGACCATCGGGATCCGCGCCGCACCGGCTGCTGATGTTGGCCGTCCAGGCCTCGGGCAGCGGCGTTCCGTCGGGACACTCCTCCTTGAAGATATCGAAGGGCACGTCGAGCACCACGGGGCCCGGTCGACCGGTGACCATGGTCTTCCAGGCCAAACGCGTTTGCAGAGCGACTTGCTCGGGGCGAGTCGGCTGATACACGCGCTTGCAGAACGCCTTCACGGTCGACGGAAAGTCGGCCTGGAAGTGCCGATACGTCTCCTGAAACGCGCCGCGGTTGAACTGCGTCGTCGGAATATTTCCCGTGATCGCCAGGAACGGCACCGAATCGAAGAACGCATTGGCGAGCGCAATCGGCATGTTGGCCGAGCCGGGGCCGCACGAGGTGAACGTCGCACAGGGTTGACCGGAGACGCGGTAGTACACATCGGCCATGAATCCCGACACCGACTCGTGATGCACCGAGACCGTCTTGATCGCTTCGCCGCGCGCGTACAGGGAATCGATGAAGCCGATGTTGCCGTGGCCGCACAGCCCGAACACGTAGGGCACCTTTTCGCGGATGAGGTAGTCGACGATGACGTCGGCCCCGGTCTGGCCTGCGGGCACGGGGGCATGGGCGGAATCCTGAACGCTGGTCATGCGGTCTCCTTGAGTCTTGGGGGGGTGCACTTCGAACAAGCGCAGGACTATGCCATGGAACCCTTGCCGTTGCCACGCGTTCCCGGCGGATACGCGCCTTCGACCGGGCGTGTATGATCGAGACGCCACTCGATACTCCCGCTTGTCGCCCATGAACCGCAGACGCTTGATCGAATCGCTCACGAGTACCGGCCTTCTTGCCGCGGGTTGGCCCGCGCGAACCGATCACGCTCTGACTCGATGATGCTGCAGCTCGCAACTCGCCGGCGCGGAGGGCGGATCCCCCGATGAAGCGCATCGTCGCCATGGGAGGGGGCGGTTTCTCCATGGAGCAAGGGCCCTCCGTACTCGACGACTATGTCGTTGGCCTGTCTGGTTCGGACGCACCCAGAATCTGCTTCATCCCGACCGCGAGCGGCGATGCGGAAAAGCACCTCGACAAGTTCTACACGGATTTCCATCGGTTCGGTGCCGAGCTATCCCATCTTGCGTTCTTCGGCACGGCCTTGCCCGGCGCCATTCCGCTCGATCGCATCGAAGAACGACTCCGCGAGCAGGACATCGTCTACGTCGGCGGCGGTAATACCCGCAGCATGCTCGCTGTCTGGCGTGAATGGGGTGTACCCCAGGCGCTGCGCAATGCGGCTGCGGGCGGCACCGTGCTCGCCGGCGTGAGTGCAGGGGCATTGTGCTGGTTCGAGTGGGGCGCTTCCGATGCCGGTTCGCCCGGTGGGCGCAACGGCTCGCTGCGATGTCTGGGCTTTCTCAAGGGGAGTTGTTCGCCGCACTGGGGCAGCGAAGTGCACCGGCGCCGCAATTTTCACGCGATGGTACGTCGCGGCGACGTGCCAGCCGGCTACGGCGTAGACGAAGGTGCCGCGCTTGTGTTCGAGGATGGACGGCTCGCCGAAGTCGTAAGCGGCGTCGCAGGTGCAACCGCCTACCGCGTCGAACTCGTTCGCGATCGACTGCTGGAAACCGAACTATCCGCGCGTCGCCTCGTCCGCGCCGCTGCGCCGTTGCGACGCCCGGCGCGCTGACGATACTTTCATACCCAACCCATTTCGCATCGAAGGAGC
>JBIKKL010000629.1:0-3225 GCA_044360365.1 Burkholderiales bacterium
ACGATCAGCAAGGCATCATCCTCAATGTCATTGTAGGTGTCACGGGCGCACTGATCGGCGGGTATTTTCTGACACCTATGCTAGGAGCCGGCACGATCAACAATAACGACTTCAGCGTGTCGAGCTTGCTCGTATCCCTTGTCGGTGCGGTGATCTTGCTGGCGCTCGTCACGGTCGCTCGTCGCAGTTTCGCTCGCTAGAGCGGCCACAGATACCGCAGGCGCTTGGTTGGCGATATAGCGGCGATTTGGTCGATCGAGCGGTGTGAGAATCGGCCTCCACGCCGCGGAAATGGGGACGCTCCCCCATTTGATCCATTCCCGGTTGCGGCGGAAAGGAAATGGGGTGCGTCCCCGTTTCGCTTAGTAGTCGTGCGGCAGCGCAGGTTCGCCGGTCGCTCAAAGCTGTAAGCGTAGCATCGACGCCAGCGTGTCGAGGACCTTGTCACGTATTGGGCGCCGCCGCCAATCTGACAACGAGATCGCTTTGGATCGCGCGACATCCTGTCGGAATATCTCGATCTGACGGCTTGCGAAAGCTGCGTCAAGAATATTCAAATTGGCCTCGTCGTTCAGCGCAAACGACCGGCTGTCGAAGTTGGTGGACCCTACCGATACCCAGAGGCCATCGACGATCATGACCTTGCAATGGTACATGGTGGGCTCATACTGGTGGATCTCAATGCCCGCTTCGAGCAATTCCCCCCAGCTCGCGCGCGAGGCTCGTTGCACCGTTTCCGCGTCCATGTGTTCGCCCGGTACGACGATGCTGATGCGAACCCCACGTCTGGCAGCCGCTACCAGTGCCTTCGTAGTCAACTCGTCCGGAACGAAGTACGCACTAGACAGATGGATGGACTTAGCGGCCGCAGTGATTGCGAGTAGATACATTAGTCGCATGCTCTCGCTACCCCCGGCGGGCGAGCTGCTGAACATCTGTGCCGCCGCTTCACCCGCTCGGGTCAGCGCAGGAAAGTACTCGACCCCGTGCAGAACCTCGCCGGTGACCTTGACCCAGTTGTCCATGAATATGGCTTGCATCTGCGCCACTACCGGCCCTTCAACGCGGAAGTGCGTGTCGCGCCAATGGTCGGGATCCTGTGCGTTCCCCGTCCACGCATCGGCTATGCCGACCCCTCCCGTGTAGCCGACGTTGCCGTCGACCACCAGCACCTTGCGGTGGGTGCGATTGTTCATTCGGTGCAGGTGATACCAGACGGGTTCGTGAAATCTACGCACCATCACCCCGGCGTGCTTCATCAACTCGATTTGTGCTTGATCGAGTTTGCTGCTACCCAGCCAATCGAGTAAGACATGTACACGTACTCCGGCACGGGCGCGATCCGCGAGCGCGGCCGCAAACTCCTGGCCGACCGAGCCGGACCAGTAGATATAGCTCTCGAATGTGATCGAAGTCTGTGCTCCACGGATCGCCGCGAGCATCGACGGAAAAATCTCGTCGCCGTTCAACAGCACGTCTACGCGGTTGCCCTCCAATATCGCGGGACCCAGCAGCACGCCCATCGCGCGGTCGAACTGGCGATCCTGCGTGTCGTACAGACGCAGGATCGACTGCTCGATGGATTTTTCACCGCCTGTGAGGTTGAGCCCGAGCAGTACCGCGCCGACCGTCAGGGAGACGGCGGTCGCTGCGACGAGCACGCTTCGTTTTTTCGTAGAGCCTCCGATAGCCACCGTTGGAATGATGAACCGGTGGCGAGTTCACGAATGTACGACAGCCCACAGAGAGCGCAGCCGCAGTCCCGCGCACACCGTATGGGAGCGCACAGATCGACCGCACAGCTCGAGCCATACTTCATCTAATGCGTGACACCCGCGGCGTGGTGCCGCGCTCCCTCATGGAACCTGCCATGCCCTCCAAGGCGCGAGCGCTCGAAGACAAAGCCTACCTGGTGTTGCTGGTGGCCGTGTCGGTCGCATTCGCGATCATTTTTTGGCCGTTCTACCCAGCCGTCCTCTGGGCGGTTATCCTGGCCATTGTCTTCACGCCGCTCGTGCGCCGGATCTTGGTGCGCACGGGCGACAAGCAGACGCTTGCCGCGCTAGTTACCCTCACGGTCGTCGTGGTGATGGTGATACTCCCGGCTGCAGTGATCGGTGCAATGCTGTTCCAGGAAGCATTCGGGGTGTACGCCAGGATGCAGTCGGGCGAGTTGAATTTCGCGCGCTACGCGCAGCAGATCATGGATGGATTGCCCTCGTGGGCAACTGGACTGCTCGATCGCTTTGGACTTGCCAGCTTCCGTGCAGTGCAGGAGAAATTCACTGCCGGGCTCACGGAAGGATTCCAGTTCTTCTTCACCCAGGCGCTGAATATCGGCCAGAACGCATTCGAGTTCGTCGTAAGCCTCTTCGTCATGCTCTACCTGCTGTTTTTCCTTCTGCGCGATGGCGCAGAGATTACCGAGCGCATCCGCCTCGTAGTACCGCTGGAGTCGGCGCTGCAGCGCAATCTCGCCACCAAGTTCGCTACGGTTGTGCGCGCCACGGTCAAAGGCAACGTCGTGGTGGCCGTGCTGCAGGGGACGCTCGGCGGGCTTGCCTTCTGGGCACTCGGTATTCACGGCGCACTCCTCGGGGGCGTCGTCATGGCGCTGCTGTCTCTCTTGCCTGCGGTGGGGGCGGGCTTGGTCTGGCTGCCGGTTGCCATCTATCTCCTGGTCGTTGGTCCGGTGTGGCAGGGCGTCCTATTGATCGCGTACGGCGTGCTTGTGATCGGACTGGTGGATAACGTGTTGCGGCCTATCCTCGTCGGCAAGGAAACCAAGCTGCCCGACTACGTCGTCCTGATCTCTACGCTTGGCGGTCTTGCGGTATTCGGACTCAATGGTTTCGTGCTCGGGCCGCTGATTGCGGCGATGTTCATCGCGATGTGGGACGTGGTGGCGACGTCCCGCGTCGAGGCGAGTAGTTCGAGCGAAGAGACCGCCGTTGCGTCGCTTCCCGCTTCTCCGGACCGCCTGAGACGACCCGAGCGCGGCCAACGATGAAGCGCAACGACGCAGTTTCCGATAAGGTCGCAGAGCGAGCACTGCAGCGACGGGGTAGCCGACGACCCGCGCCTGTACGTGTTCCAGCATCACCCGGTAGACGTCCATCCCGCGGGTCAGGAAGGCATGGGCCGACCCCCAGAGATTGAGCCGGAAGCGCCGATACAGCGGTGCACCACAACGGTTGATGATCTCGTCGCGTGCGGCTTCCAGCT
>JBIKKL010000401.1:0-4918 GCA_044360365.1 Burkholderiales bacterium
ACGCTTGGTCGTCGGATTCGAGCCGCTTCAATGGGCGCCGTGTAGTCAAGATCGTATCTCCGGCTGCTGTCGATCACCCATTGAGGATCATACCGGCGTTGCGGATCGCGGGCCGGGGAGACCTGCAGTGCTACTACAACGTGTGCAGGATCTCTATCTCCTATCGCCGGACAAGTCCATTGCAAACATTTGCGGAGTGCGGTCTCGGCACGAGAATTGGCTCCTTTGATTCCGATGCGTAGTTTCAACGATTGCTGAAATGACCGTGAGTGATGAAATTGCTCCGTGAGCTAGTGTGAGCCGCGAGATGCGCATAGACGGTCGGCGTTGCAAAGACGAACTCGGTGTACTGGCGCTGCCAGCGGCGCGCAACCTAAAAGCGTTCACCTGCGCGGATCAATGCCGCTTGAACCAGGGCGGCGGACACATGGTGGCCATTGGCCTGGAAGGCATCGAGGGCGGATCGAATCGTATCGAGGTGCCCCTGTCGTTTCGAGGCGAGCAGCACGCCCAGGCTGCCGATGACTTTCAATCCAAGATTCTCTGCGATCTTTCGGCCGGCTTTCTCGTCGATCAGGACGGGCACCGACAGCTTGAGCGCGAGTCGAATGGCGGCGGATTCGCCAGCATCCAGCATGGGAAACGGTGGCAAGGCAGGGTCAGATTCTGCAGCCCGGAGTAGGACACCTTGATCGAGCGCAGACTGGATCGCGGCTGCACCCGGTAGGGCAGGGTTCTGCAAGCACTCGTCCAGGACATGCTTGGGAACGAGAACTTCGCCAAGCATTTGCTGCAGCAGGGCGAGCTTTCCTATGCGGCCGAAGGCGATCAGAGGGCCGGCATCGGCCACGACCAGTCTACCCAATCGCTGCGACCTCGGCGTCGAGCTCCTCTGGAGAGTAGTCGACCACCGACACACCGATCGACGCCAGATGCTCGACGAATGCTTCGTAGCCTTGTCCGGCGAGCTTGGCTGCCTTGCCCAGACTCATGGCGCCGTCCTGGAAGAGCTTGATCGCCAGCGCCGTGTGGACGCCCGCGCGGAGGAGTTCGTCGTCGAGCGGGACGGCGACGAACAACGGGTGCCCGTGTTTTGCGACGACGGCAAGCTTGCCGTTTTCGGCGTTTCGGACGAGATCACCCGTGCGTTCGCGCAGATCGCGTATGGAAAAGGTTTCCATTGGAATTCCAAAAATGTGCCATCAAATGGTAGCACAAACTCGCCAGTTCACGAGCGCGCATGGATTGGACGAGGCGGGCGGTCGAGGACGTGTCAGTTTTCTATGCGTCAGGGTCATTGCGCCATGCCTTGGAGCATCACCCCAAGCCATGCTTGCTGCCAGTTGAAGATCGGCGGCTCTTGGGCGCGGCAACGAGAAAGTCGCGGCCGCAACAGCTCGGTTCCGGCGTGGTCCGGAGAGCACGCTCACCGATCTTCATGACAATGCCACAGGCGCAGGGTGTGGACCGTATCGGCCCCGATCTCGTAGCGCAATTCGTAGTCGACAACGATGAGACGACGTACCTCGCGAGGCGAGAATTCCGATAGCGTTGTGCCCAAGCGGGGCTGCGCGCGCAGCGCGCGAGGAAGGGCGTTGAGGTGATTGAGCGCCGCTTTCGCTGCACGCGGATTGATCGTGACCAGAAACTCGTACAACCGTGCCAGATCGAGCAGGGCGGGCGGTTGCCAGACGACTTTCTTCATCCCGGCATCGGCAAAGGCTGATCAGTGCCGAGTGAGTCGATCCATGCTTCGACGCTCTCCTGGGGTAGGCCTTCGCCAGCATCTACGCTGGCGAGTCCCTTGAGGGTGAGTTGGTAGCGTCGTTCCTCCAAGGCCACGTATTCAGCCAGGGCCTGCTTGATGATCCAACCGCGCGAAAGCTCCATGCGCGTTGCGAGCGCATCGACCTGATCGGCGAGCGGCACCGGTACGTGCGAGGTGAAAACGCGGGTATCGGCGTTGGCCATTCGATTCAGTCCTAATCAGTTTGAATCATGTCACGCTTCGGTTTGCGTACTGCATGCAGTAATGGGAGTGGTGCTCGCTCGCCTCTGAAACTAGCGACCTGAAAAGACGACCGACGGATATTCCGACTGGTCGTCGTTCTCCCCGCGAGGGTCGCACGCATTTGAGGATGCATACTCCCGACGGATCGTGCCGATCAGCCACTCGACGAAAAGATGCGAGATCGGGGGCATAGTACGAGTCCCGACGCGATTCTTCCGCCGCTCTATCGAAGCATCGTAGTCAGACGAGCATAGTCCGTATTGTCCGGGGCAAGCTCACGCAGCAAACGTGCGTGGTTCCGCGCCTGGTCACGGCGGCCAGCCGCAATCTCGTAGGTGGCGAGCGCGTAAAGAATGTCGCGATCGAATGGATGTCTCGCGAGGGCAGAGGTAAGCACCTTGATTGCCTCCGGGCGCCGCCCCGTGTCGTGTAGCGCAAGGCCATACGCATAGCTGAATCGCGCATTCTCCGGTGCACTTCTTGCGGCCGCGTCGAGCGCCACGACTGCCTCTTGCATGCGCTTCTGCCGCACGAGTGAAAGCCCGAGTGCATGGCGTGCAACGGCCGCGTCAGGGTTGATCTGGAGCACGGAGCGGAGAACGCGTTCACCATCGGCTTCCATACCCTGGTTTCGCTTGAGATCGGCGAGACTGACGGCAGCCGGGGCAAAGCTCGGATCGATTGCGAGGGCCTTTCGGAACGAGGCCTCGGCATCGTCGAGTCGCCCTCGCACGAGCGCAAGCGTGCCGATGTTGATATGTGCTTCGGGACGATCAGCGACGAATTGCTCGGCCGCGAGGTATTCGGCGAGCGCCGCGTCAAAGGACGCCTTCACTTCGGCAGACATCTGACGCTCCACAGGGCCCGCAAGACCACGCGCCGCCGCCATGCGTACCGTTCGAGCCGGATCCCGGAGCATCGGAGAAAGCCATCGCGGACGCATCTCCAGGTTGGTGCGAGCCAGCGCCTCCACTGCCGCCAGGCGAACGAGCGCATCGCTGTCGCCAAGCGCGGTGACGACAGTGCCTGCGGATGTTTCGGACAGCTCGTCCTCGAGGCGCGCGAGCGCACTCGCCCGCACAATGCCGGGTTGCGCGCGCTCCTTCGCGATTGCGATCAGCATCGCACGTGCCCCCGGCGCCCCGCGCTCCGCTGCATCGAATGCTTCAGCAAAGGTCTGGAAGCCACTCCTGGGTTGCGGATACCAGCGGCGAACTGCATCGGCTGCCCATTGCGCCGTCCTGTCGGCGTGACATCCGCTGCAGGCATTCGGCGTGCCCAGTGCGACGCTGCGATCGGGTCGCGGTATGCGCATGCTGTGATCGTGACGCGGGTCGACGATCATGTAGGTCGTCGTCGGCATGTGACACGCCGTGCACTCGGCTGCCTGTGTCCCCCGTGCATGATGATGGTGCGACGGATCGTCGTACTTCGCCGGCGTGTGGCATGTGGCGCACACGCTTTGTTTCGATCCCCGCACTCGCTGCGTGTGTGGATCGTGACAGTCGGAGCAACTGACTCCCTGCGCGTGCATCTTGCTCTGCAGAAAGCTCCCGTAGGTGAAGACCTCATCGCGCTGCTGACCATCAGCGTGGTACAGACCGGGCTGGATGAGCGCCAGCCGGAAGGCATCGTGCAGCGCTTGGCCGGCGTGGTGATCGTCGGAGAACTGGCTGCGTCGTGAGTGACAGCGCGCGCAGACCTCCAGCTCACGATCGGAACTGCGAGGCCGGGAGCGCGTCGGGTTGCCAGTATCGGCGTCGCGCGTCCAGGCGACGCCCTTGCGCTCGTTGAGTGCCACGGAAAGCCCTTTGTCGGCATCGAACCGCCGCCAATCGTTGTGCTTGTTCGCCCACACCAGGTGATTCGATGCCGGCCCGTGGCAGGCTTCACAGCCTACGCTGATCTCCGACCATGTCGTCGAAAATCGATTCGCACGCTCGTCGAACCCCTTTCGCAGATTCGTCGAATGACAATCCGCACATTGCTGGTTCCAGTTCTGATCGATGCCAGTCCAGTGCATCGGGTCACCGGGCTTGGGATTGCGCTCCGAAAACAGATGAAACCAGCGCTGACCGCCTGCCGCCCTCGGCCTGGCATCCCAAGCGTGTCCCAGTGCCTGCAAGCGCCCGCCAGGAAATTCGATCAGGTACTGCTGTAACGGGGCGATGCCGAATGCATGCTTGACCTCGTAAGTCGCCAACTGGCCGTCGGAGCCATCGGTGCGAACGTAGTACCTCTCGTTCTGCCGGAAGAAAGTCGTTGGTACGCCACCAAAGAGCAGCCGGGCGTTCTCGAAGTTGCCAAGAACCGCCTCTTGACTGGCTTCCTGCATCGCTGCTGCGTGCTGAGATCCACGCCAGGCCTCGAATTCCTTGGCGTGGCAATTGGCACAGGTCTGACTGCCGCTGAATGTGGCACGGGGAAGTGCCTTGCCAGTGGGCGGCGCGTTCGGTGGTAACGCTGCACGCGGATCGGTGTCATGCTTGCGCCACGCGTGGAATCCCGCCGCCGTCGCAGCAACTACGATCAACACGACCAACATCCGTACTACGCAAGGAGTCCGAAGAGGCGAGGCGCGAGGCGAGATCGGTGATGCCGTCGCGCTGACTTCTTGTGACACGGTCGACTTCGTTGTTCGTTTGCGAACGCTACGATCTCGCTTCCTCGACATCGGGACACTCGCAGAATTGACGTAGATCTGATTCGCGCAAGCGCTGCACAGTCACATCAGCGCATCAACGTCCGGCACGCCAAGAGAAATCACCGTCCACATGTCTTGACGCCTCCGGCTTCCGGCTAGCTTCGCACTCGCTATTGTGCTCCCCACACTTTCGGCACCTTGAAGTCCGCCGGTCTCGGACTTGCCTTGGGCGCCACCGCCTGCGCGGCGAGCTTGTCATAACG
>JBIKKL010000402.1:0-4917 GCA_044360365.1 Burkholderiales bacterium
GTGCCATCGGCTTGCGTACCAAGCCGAAGCAGACGGCGCTTGCTCTTCACGGGAAGACTCGAAAGGTCATCGCGGAGCACGGACTCCATTGCCTCGACGACAGCTTCGCCCTGGCGTTGCATGCTGATGTAATCCGCTTCCTCCTTGAGTGAGGTCAAGGCGTTCGCCACTGCAATTCCACACTCGGAGGCACGCAGCATCGCGTGATCGTTCTCGGCGTCTCCGATGGAGACGACGTTTCGCATCGACAAACCCAGATCATCGAGGGCCGCTGCCAAGCCGGTGGCCTTGTTGACGCCGGCGGGAAGTACCATCACGGCGCCCTTGTTGAAGATTACCTGCAGTTCGAGGCCGAGATCGCGGATGGCTGCAAGCACCGTGGACTCGTGCGGCTCGAACGTGGCGACGATGGAACGACCGACGGAAAGCGGTTGCACGCCGCGATCGATCAGCGTGCGCACCAATTCCGACGACGGCGGTTCCCCGAGCACCTTTTGCCTGCCGCTCTGAGGGCAATAGAGCAGTCCGCCGTTCTCGGCGACGACCCGATGAAAGAGCGTCACCTCCGGAAAGATGCCGAGCAGCTCATCCAGTTCCCGCCCGGTCACGAGGATGAGAATGCGCCCGCTGCGCCGAAAGCGATCCAGCGCCGCGACGACTTTCGCTTCAACGATCCCCTGGGAAGCGAGGGTCCCGTCATAGTCCGTGGCCAATACCGTATAACGCATCAGCGGTACCGACGAGGCATGGGATAGCGGCGCGTTCGGTAGCCCATGAACGAATCTCCCGCCGCGTTCAGGGCACGGACGGACCGGTATACGACGTCATTGCGGAGCGCGTATCGACGCGCCCCCCGGCGACGCCGGATCGGCACCGGCACGAGTTCGAACCGCCGCCCTGGCGCGACTGCGGGCCGACGCATACTCGATCGCTGCCTTGCCCATGCCGAGCGGGGAGCCGAATTGCGCCCGGATCAATGCCAGAGCCAACCCGCCGAGCAAACCGCCCAGCCCGACCGCGCTTGGCGCGACGGACGATTGGGCCGCCTGTTTGGCACGCCCATGTCTGGGGCGAGTCAGTTCGCCCAGCAAGAAGCCGACCGCCGCCGCGATCCCCAGCCCTTTGGGGGAAACAGCCTTGCACTTTGCCGCGTGGGCGAAATCCTCGGCGCCATGAGCCAATGCCACGCGTTCGAAGCTCAGCCTTGCCTCGACTTCTCGGATTTCTTCGTCGTATCTGGTAAGCATCATCGATCAACCGACTCGTTCAGTCTCGCGTCCTCGCCGCGCAATTGGCGCAAGGTGGCCGCGAACGGCGGGTCTTGGAACAGCCCCCGCATCCAGAGTGTGAGCACGATGGCGCCGACCACATTGACCGCGGCGGCCGCTGTGAGCGCAACGACCCAGGATGTTCCGCTACCCAGCATCCAGACGATCCCCCCGGCCACGAGCGCAAGCCAGGCCGTCACGACGAGAATGGCAACAACCACCCCGGAGCACAGCAGCCACGCAAAGCGAATTGCCGAGCTGCGTGCATCGAGTACGGCGAGAAGCAGGTAGTTAGAGGTCAGCCTGCGCGAGCGGCTCAGCAAACCACTCGCAATGGTGCTCAGACGAGACTTCGACGGGCCGCGGATTGCCTCGCTCGAAATCGTGGGATCCATGGCTCGCACGCATTACCGCGACGAGATGATACGGCTGAGCAAGTATCCTGCTGCGACCGCAACGCCGATAGCCGTCATCGGATGGTTGCGCACGTACGAAGTCGTCGTGTCGCGCCACTCCTGTGCGCTATGCGCCAGGTGCCCATCGGTGAGCCGGTCGGCCGCCGAAGTCGCTGCGGCAGTCACCCGATCGATGGTGCTGTGCACCGACTGGGACAGCCGGCCCAACCCCGCGTGGGCCTTGTCGCCCGCCTGAGCCGCGGTGTCGCGCACTTCGGTACTTGCATTCCCGCCGTTATTCGAACTGGTCGTCCCTTGCATGGTGTATCTCCTTTTTGGAATATTGGGGCGTCGTGCCGCATGAGGCACAACGCACGAGGTATGCCCGCGCGGCGCAATAAGCGCTATTCGCTCCTTCCGCCGGGGACTCAGTCATCGACGGCGTCAGCTGGAAGATACGGTGAGACGATTGTCCACTTCCTTCACGCCCTCGACGCCTTTCGCGACCTGCGTCGCTCTGTCGATCTGCCCCTGATTCGGCACCTCTCCCTTGAGCGTAACGCGCCCGTTGAAGGTGTCGACGTTGATCTTCATGCCGTCCACACCCGATTCCGCCAACAGCGCAGCCTTGACCTTCGCCGTGACGCCGGCGTCATCGACCGTCTGGCCGGCACTGCGCTCGGCATCAGCACCCGGGGCAGGGGCAGGGGCGGTCACTGGCGGCGCCGTCGTCGTGGTATCCGGATTCGTCGGTGTATTCATATTGTCGGCATCTTTATTGCAGCCGCTCAATCCTCCTAGGGCGAGGACGACGGCAGCACCGAGCGTGAGCGAACGAACGTTCATCTAAGTTCTCCTTTTGATTCGTGCGGGCAGGAATTGCGTGGGGAGCCCGCAGGGGTGGTTACGCGAGAATCACCCGCACTGACTCCTGCGCTGCAAGAGCAACTTCAGTGCCCGCCCATTTCGCGATCGACGTGCCGCCCCGGCACGCCGTTTGCGCCATCGCTCTTCGTCGCGCTCTCTCGAAGCCCAGGCCGCGCAAGTCAGAGAAAAAGCTCGAATCGGGGGTGGTGGATACCGCGAACCTCGCAGAACGGACGCCCCCGCATTCGGCAAGGCATCGTTGCTGCACGTTCACGGACAATCCATCCGAAGCGCCCTGCTTGCACTCGTGATGATCGCCCTCGGATTCACCCTGTATCTGACAGCTTCGTCCATCCTTGAGGTCGTCGTCGCCATCATGCTGGCACTCCTGCTCGCACCCGCCGTCAACGCACTCGCCCGATTGCGGATTCCCAATCCGGCTGGCGCCGGAATCCTGCCCATCGGCCTGCTGGCGATCATCGCCACCCTGGGCGTCCGGCTTACCTCGCCCGTGCAGCGCTGGATCGAGACTGAACCGGGACAGTTCCTGGCCTATCTCTTCGGCCGACGCTTTTCGATCAATCCGGTGGTCATCTTCGTCTGGGTGCTGTTCTGGGCCTGGATGTGGGGCGGCGGCGGCCTGTTGCTCGCCGTGCCGATGCTGGTTGCGGTACGGATCTGTGCCGATCGCATCCCCAGACTTCAACCGCTCGCCACGATTTTGTCGCGATCGTGAGGTACCAAGTTAATCTTGCGTGGAGCACAGAAAGAATGGTTTCGATCACCCGTCGCAACGCAAATGATGACCCGGAGACACCACCCGAACCCCTTGCCCAGGAACGGACGGGCCATCGTGAGGCGTCGAGCGTCGCAGAGGACGCATATGCCCCGACACAGGTCACGTCGTCCGAAAGCGTTAGCGGACTCTTCAAACCGGGCACCAATGCCTGCGCGACAGGATGCGCGCATCGAGTTGCATTGCTGGTCGACGCCGCGGCCTACTACGATGCGTTCGTTCGCGCCGCACGCAACGCTCGCCACTCGATCATGCTCGTCGGCTGGGACTTCGACAGCCGGACTGCGCTGCTCGTCGACGAGACGGGCAAGCCCACGCTCACGCTCGGTCCGTTTCTGAATGAACTGGCACGCAATCGGCGGGGACTGCATATCCGTCTTCTCGAATGGGATTATCCGGTCATCTTCGGCACCGACCGGGAGCTTTCCCCGATCTACGGATTGAGTTGGAAGCGCCATCGTCGAGTGCACTTCCGGTTCGACGATACGCACCCTCTCGCAGGCTCACATCACCAGAAGATCGTCGTCATCGACGATCGGATCGCGTTCGTGGGCGGGCTCGACCTCACGAGCCGGCGATGGGACACCCCGGCGCACCGACCCGACGAACCGGGCCGCGTCTTCGATGGCAAACCGTACCCGCCGATGCACGACGTGGTGGCTGCAGTCGACGGCGAGGCGGCGCGCGCGCTGGGAGACGTGGTTCGTCGACGCTGGCTCGTGGCCACGAGAGAGAAACTTCCGGCGATACGGACACGGCACGATCCATGGCCGAGCGATCTGGCGCCGACGATGATCGACGTGCATTTCGCGCTGACCTGTACCGCACCGCCCATCGCCGACCAGCCCGCCGTCTATCAAGTCGAACGGCTGTACCTGGACATGATCGCGCGCGCGCGAAAGTCCATCTACATCGAAAATCAGTATTTCACGTCGCAGAAGATCGCGACGGCATTGGCCGAGCGCTTGAAGGAACCGGACGGCCCCGAGATCGTACTGGTCACGCGTCTTCTCAGCCACGGCTGGCTGGAAGAGTTCACGATGCAGCTGCTGCGATCGAAGCACGTGCAGGACCTGCGAGCCGTCGACCGCCACGGACGCTTCTATGCCTGCTACCCGTTCATCGAAGGCCTGACGGAGAACACCTGCATCGACATGCATGCGAAGGTGATGATCATCGACGACGAGTGGCTGCGCGTAGGCTCCTCGAATCTCAGCAACCGATCGATGGGTGTGGACACCGAATGCGATCTGGTATTGCAGGCGAACCGGCAACCTCGCCTGGCCGCGGCGATACTAGACTTCCGCAACCGTCTGCTTGCCGAACATCTCGACGCAGATCCCGAGGTCGTTGCACGAGCCGTGGAGGTCGGCGGCAGTCTGCGGGCTGCCATCGATGCGCTTCGCACGAAGCGCCGTACGCTGGCGGAACTGGCGATCGTTCCCCCGTCTGAGGCCGCAATCAGCGCCGCCTCGCTTGCCGACATGGAGAAGCCCGTCACGATGGATCGACTCGTGAGCGAGTTGGGTGCTGCCGATACCCGCAGCCCCGATGCAAAGAAGCGACGCCTGCCCTGGCCGCAATTGTTGTT
>JBIKKL010000403.1:0-4903 GCA_044360365.1 Burkholderiales bacterium
TCGCTGCGCAGCGCATCGACGCCTTCGGAGCCGGTACGCACCTTGGCAAGGTCCGACTCGATTGCGGCCACCAATCGCTCGACCTCCTTGAGGTCGATGTCAGGGCGCTTGCCCGGGTTGGTGTCAGCGTCTTCGTTCATGGCAGCCTCCGTGCGATTGCCTCGGGTGATCAACCTACTTGAGCGTAATACCGACCGCCTGTACGACCTTGCCCCAGCGAACGAGCTCGTCGGCGTAGACCTTGGCAAATTCTTCCTGCGTACTGCCGACCGCATCCAGCCCTTGCGCGATCAGCATTTTGCGCGTTTCCGGTTCTAGCACGATTTTTGATATCGCCGCCTGCATCTTGTTCGCAATGCCCTTGTCCGTACCACCGGGCAGGAACACGGCGTACCAGTTCTCGACCCCGAAGCCAGGCAGATTCCCCGCCTCGGCAATCGTCGGGTACTCCGGCAGTGCGGGCGTGCGCTTGCCGCCAACGACTGCCAGCGCGCGCAGCTTGCCCGTCGTGAACATGGGGCGGGTCGAAATCACGCTGGCGACAGTGAGATTGATGCGCCCGGCGACGACGTCCGTGATGCTGGGTGCCGTGCCCTTGTAGGGAACGTGCGTCATCTTGAGGCCGGTCATCTGGTTGAACATTTCGACGGTCAGGTGCTGGGCCGTACCTTGTCCGGAGGACGAGAACAACAGCTCGCCCGGTTTGCTCCTGCCGTAGGCAATGAGTTCCTTGACCGTCTTTACGGGGACTGATGGATGCACGACCAGGACGCCCGGGGAAACGACCGCCATGGTGACCGGCAAGACGTCCTTGGTAGGGTTGTACGAGAGCTTCATGAGCGACGGCGTAATGCTCATCCCGGCCGAAGCCATCAGGATGGTGTAGCCGTCCGGGTTGGAGCGCACGAGGGCTTCGGCCGCGATTGCGCCGCCAGCACCCGGACGGTTGTCGCCGACGATCGACTGGCCCCACATATCCGACAATCGGGCGGCGAGCAGGCGGCCGGTGGTGTCGACCCCGCCGCCGGGGGCAAGCGCGATTATCATGCGCATCGGTTTGGTCGGATACGCGGGCGCCTGGGCGTGGGCCCCGGCCGCTGTGAGTGCAGTGGTCGTGGCCATGACGGCGAGGCGCAATGCAGCAGAAAAGCTCATGAATTTCCTCTTGGTTTGTATTTTCGGCGGCGTGATGATCAGCGGCAAGGCGCTTGCGAGCCGGTCGGCATCGCAGATCGACCGCCGACGCAATGGTCGGCTCCGGCGCCGACAGGTCGTTAGTATAGCTGGCGTGGCTACGCCCTGGGCCAACACCGATACCCTACTCGTCGTCGCGGAGCGTAGCTCGTGACCGTCCAGCGGCATTACGATGCCATCGTGGTCGGGGCCGGCGCGGCCGGCATGATGTGCGCTGCCGTGGCGGGCCGGCTCGGTTGTCGCGTCGCCTTGCTCGATCACACGGCCAAGGTCGGCGAAAAGATTCGCATCTCCGGCGGCGGGCGCTGCAACTTCACGAATATCCACGCACGGGCCGAGAACTATCTTTCGGCCAACCCGCATTTTTGCCGGTCGGCACTGTCGCGTTACCGTCCCAGCGACTTCATCGCGCTGGTCCAGCGGTATGGCATCGCCTATCACGAGAAAAAGCTGGGGCAGCTCTTCTGCGACGGATCGGCCACGCAGATCGTCGCCTTGCTCAGGCAGGAATGCGCCGTGGGCGGGGTCGAATGGCATGTGCCGTGCTCGATCGAATCCGTGGCGCGTGCCGACACCAGTTTTCGCGTACATGTGCACGGTGCGGTTTTCGAAGCGCCCGCGCTTGTGGTCGCCACCGGAGGGCTCACCGTGCCGAAGATCGGTGCGACGCCATTCGGTTACCGCGTCGCCGCGCAGTTCGGGCTCGATGTCGTGCCGCCGCAGCCGGCGCTCGTGCCGCTGACGTTCGATCCGGCGTTCCTGGCGCGTTTCGGCGTCCTTGCCGGTATCTCCCTCGAATGCGAAGTCCGGTGCGGCAGCGGACGATTTCGCGAGGATATGCTCTTCACCCATCGAGGATTGTCCGGGCCAGCGATATTGCAGGTGTCGTCGTATTGGAATCCGGGGGTGGCGATCGAAATCGACCTCATGCCGGGACAGGCGATCGAACCGTGGTTGCTCGAACAGCGCGCGACCCGGCAACGGCTCGACAATCTGCTGGCGTCCGTCTGGCCCCGAAGGCTCGCGCTGCTCTGGTGCGAGTTGCACGCATGCGCCGTGCCGATCAACGAACTCTCCGAACGTCGCTTGCGTGAAATCGCCGCGGCAATTCGAAACTGGCGGGTGATGCCGATCGGCACCCAGGGCTACAACAAGGCCGAAGTCACCCGCGGCGGCGTCGATACGCGAGGGCTGTCCTCCAAGACGATGGAGGCAACGCGCGTCCCCGGGCTTTACTTCATCGGCGAAGTCGTCGACGTGACCGGACAACTCGGCGGCTTCAATTTCCAGTGGGCGTGGGCGAGCGCGCACGCAGCAGGTGAGGCCATCGCCGCGATGCGATCGAGCCGCTGACCGCGCCCGGACAGGCTGCTAGCGTTTGGTCGCCGCCTGGTAGAGTGGCATCATCCTGGGGACGAGTGCCTGCAAGTTTGCGATCCGCGTCTGATCGGACGGGTGCGTACTTAGCCACTCAGGCGTCTTGGCATTGCCGCTCGCCTTGCCCATCTTCTGCCACAGACTCACGGCAGCATTCGGATTGAATCCTGCGCGGGCGGCGATTTCCATGCCGAGGACGTCCGCCTCCGTTTCGGCCGTGCGGCTATTGGGCAATTCGAGCGCGACCATGGCAACGGACTCCAGGCCGGTGAGATTCACGCCGGTCGCGATCGAACCGACCTGCAGCCCCACATTCGTGGCGACCGCGCGCGACATCCTTTCGCGTCCGTGCTGCAGCAGCGCGTGCGAAATCTCGTGGCCTATCACCTGAGCGAGCTCGTCGTCGGTCACGTTGAGTTTAGTGAGCAGGCCGGTGTAGATGGCCATCTTGCCGCCAGGCATGCACCAAGCATTTATGCTTTCGTCGTCGATGACGTGGACTTGCCACGACCATTGAGCGCTCGCCGGCACGACGCTCGTGGCCTGGGCGATGAGGCGCTGGGTAATCGTCTTCACGCGATTCGTGCGTGCGGCGTTCGTATCGAGCTTGCGTTGGATCTGGGCCGCACCCACGGTCTTCGCATACGCCTGCGCGGATGCCGACTGGGCTTCGCCTTCGGAGACGAGCATCAATTGCTGGCGACCGGTGACCGGATTCGTCTGGCATCCGGCAAGGACGAGCAGGGTGGCGATGCATGCGCCCGTCCGGGTCAGAAAGCGTCGTGTCGAATTCATTCGGTACCTCCAGGGTCGGTGGTCAAAAACGTTGATGCGGCCATGTCCGCTGCTGCATCGCTATACCTGAAAACGCGCGAGCTTCACGGGATCGATGCGATGCGCCAGGCCGGGACTGTCATCGAGCCGGATGCGGCCATCGGCGATGCGGGGTGTCTCGTGAAGAATCTGATCGGCATAGGCAAGAAAAAAACTGGTCTCGGCCGGCAATGTGTCCGAATGCCGCGGAAATGCGGCTGCGACATGCGTGGCCGCCAGAGATCCCAAGGCACTCTCTGCGTGCAGCCCAACGTTGCTGCGTGCGCCCGAGCGATCGGCGAGACGTGCCACGTCGAGTGCCATGCTTGCGCCTACGCGCGTCGGCTTGATGCCGAGTGCTTTCGCGCCCCGTGCGAGGAACAGCTTCGCGTCGCGCAGCGTTTGGCAGCGCGAATCGACGACCCAGGGTATGGGACTCTCCCGTTGCGTCTGCTCGAACCATGCATCGGGGGCAAGCTCGCAGGGATCTTCGGCATGGGTGCCGCCTGCATCCGAGATCAGCCTGGCGTATTCCCGGCCCTGCTCGATGCTGAAGGCCGCATTGGCATCGACGTAAAGGCGCACCGAGCTGCCGACTGCCGCGCGGATCTCGGCGAGCGCCCGGGCGTCGATTTCGAAGCTTTGCCCCCCCTTGATCTTTAGCGTGCCGAAGCCGTAGCGCTCGACCATGTCGGCAGCCTCGCGCGCCATCTCCTGCGGTGAAGCCCGGGTGACCGTCCACGACAGCGCCACTTCGGGCTGCCCGCCGAGCAACTGCCACAGCGGCTTGCCCTCCACTCGCGCCTTGAGGTCCCAGCATGCGTTGTCGATGAGCCCCTTCGCGAGGGTGTTCTCCGGGAAGCTCGCGAGCCGTTTTGCAACGGCCGACGGGTCGTCGATAGCCGTGTCCTTGAGGGCCGGCAGGAGCATGTCGTCGATTGCCGCGGCCAGCGCGCGCGGCACGGTCCCTGTCCAGGTCGGCTTGATCGGGCCTTCAGCAACGCCCTCGCTGCCGTCTTCCGCGACGATGCGCAGCAAAGCGAACAAGCCGCCGTCCTCGACCGTATCCTTCCATCGCACCGGGCGGGGATAGGGCAGTTGATAGATGCTGATCGTCGAGCGGGCAAGCTTCATGGTGTTATCCCGTGGGCCGAGAGTGTGCCGCGAGTCTACCTTGTGAACGGCGTGCGTGGTCGAACGGCGACGCGCGCTGCAATGCACCGTGTGTGCTTCCCGTCGGCGCTGCGATGACGAGGACTCGCGCGACTTCAGCAGCGTTCGTGCCTGAGTCCAGTATACGGTCCACGGATCGTGCTCGGCTTGCTCCGGGCGCTCTTGCGGACGGATAATGGTCCTGTCCACTGATCCAACCTGGCGAGCGCGAGCGATATCTCCTGCCCTCCTGGCAACTCGGCATCGCATTCCTTCCACGCAATGACGCAAGAGCAACGGCCCGCAGAGACCCCGGCAGCGCAATCCGCCCCCCCCACGGCGGAGCGTACCCGTCGAAACGGCCGCG